>JASFUT010000229.1:0-5607 GCA_050050175.1 Chromatiales bacterium | reverse complement strand
GTGAAGTAGGCGTCCGCGCACCGGGCCGGCGGCACGTCGTCGAGCTCGACGAGGAAGTCGAGATCGCTGGTGGCCGGATCGAAATCCGCCCGGACTGCGGAGCCGGACACATCCAGCCGCCGGGCCCCCGATCGGCGGCACAGCGCGGCGACCTGGCGGCGATGCAGGTCGATCAGGCTGGTCATGCGGGGCCTCCCGCGGCGACTATGGCCCGGGCGGGGCGGTCGCCGCTAGAATCGGGGCAGCGGATCGCGTCCGGGCCCCGCGTGGGCCCGACAAGCACACGCTGGAGTGCCAGCGCAGGGAAGGGCCCATGCTCCTGCTCATCCCCTTCGACCGGAAGATCGACTGGCGGCGCCCGCCGCTGGTCACGCTGACCCTGGTCCTCGCCAACCTGCTGGTGTTCGTCTTCCTGCAGGGGGACGACGACGAGCGCCTGGCGCGGGCGCTTAGCTACTACGCCGGCTCGGGGCTGGCGCAGGTCGAGGTGCCCGCCTGGCGGGACTACCTGCGAACCGAGGACCCGGACCATCCGCTGCTCGACGTCCGGGCCGACCCCGCGCGGCTCCCGCCGCTCTGGTACCTGGAGCTACAGCTCGACCCGGGCTTCATGCAGCGCCTGGAGGCGGGGGCGGTGGTGCGTCCGGGCGAGGCGCGCTATGCGGGCTGGCTGGAGAAGCGCGGCGAGTTCGAGCGGAGGCTGTCGGAGGTGGCCACCTTCGGCTACGGGCTCGTGCCGGCGGAGCCCAGCCTGCAGGGGCTGTTCGGCCACATGTTCCTGCACGCGGGCGTGGTCCACCTGCTGGGTAACATGTTCTTCCTTGTGGCGGTGGGCTTCCTGGTGGAGGCGACGCTGGGGCGGGTGGCCTTCCTCGGCTGCTACCTCGCGGCGGGGCTGATCGCGGGCGGCTTCGACCTGGTGTTCTCCGCGCAGCGGCTGGCGCCGGGCATCGGGGCCTCGGGTGCGATCGCAGGCCTCATGGGGATGTACGCGGTGCTCTACTGGACGCGGCGGGTGCGCTTCTTCTACTTCTTCGTGGCCTACTTCGACTACGTGGCGATGCCGGCCATCGCGCTGCTGCCCCTGTGGCTGCTGAACGAGGGGGTGCAGCTGATGGTGGACGAGGAGTCCAACATCAACTACCTGGCGCACCTGGGCGGGCTGTGCGGCGGGGCGCTGCTGGGGCTGATGGCGCGCCGCTGGCTGCCGTCTTTCTCCCTGGAGGCGGTGGAGGCCGCGGACCGCTCGGCGGAGCGCGAGCGGCGCCTGGACGAGGCCCAGGCCCTGTGCGAGCGCCTGGAGTACCGCAAGGCGCGCCCGCTGCTGCGCCGTCTGCACCAGGAGGCGCCGGACGACCGCCGTGCGCTCTTCTACCTTCACCAGTGCAGCCGCCTGGAGCCGGCCTCCGAGGAGTACCACCGCCTCAGTCACCGGATCCTGGCGCTGGAGGGGCGCGACCCCGCCACCCACCGGCTGGTGCTGGAGACCTTCGGGGACTACCTCCAGCGTGCCCGGCCGGGGCCGCGTCTGAATGCCCGGATCGCATGCGCCCTGCTGGAGCGGTTCATGGACGGGGGCAACCTGGCCGAGGCCGAGCGCATGGCGGGCGCCGTCCTGCGGAAGTCCTGGCGCTGCGGCGACCTGGAGCGGGTGCTGGACAGGCTGGGGCAGCTGATGACCGACGCGGGGCATCCGAAGCGGGGCCGGCGCTACCGGTCGCTCGCGCGGGAGCTGGGGCGGGGCGTGCCCGAGGCGGTGCCCGGCTCAGGCGCTGCGCAGGCTGCGGACGGTGCCCAGGAGTGACTCGGCCTCGGCCCTGTCCGGATGCTCGGGGAACTTGTGCACCACGTAGGCGAGGGCCTTCTCGGCCAGGTCGTCGCGGCTGAGGTCCTCGCACAGTATGCGGCCCATCAGCAGGTAGACGGGCGCAGTCTCGGCCGAGCCGGGAAAGCGCTTGTGGAACCCGCTGGCGAGCCGGACCGCCTGCTTCGGGCGGCCCATGAGGCGGAGCTGGCGCATCAGGGCGGCGTGGTGCTCGGGTCGGTCGGGCTGGATGTCGGCCCCGTCCTCCGGCAGACCGGCGAGCACCTCGGCGGCGGTCCGCACGTCGTCGCGCTCCATGAGCAGGCGGACGTAGTGGCCGGCGTGGCGGCGCAGCTCGTCCGGCGTGCCCTGCAGGGCGAGCAGGTTGTGGTAGCGGCGGCGGACCTCCATGTCGGCGGGGTCCTCTCGGATCAGCCCCTGCAGCTCGGCCTTGGCGGCCTGCGCATGGCCCTCCGCCATCAGCTTGTCGAAGTGGGCGAACTTCGCCTCGAACGGGTCCGGGGCGGTCTCCAGGTCGTGCGGCGTGGGCCCGCCCAGCTCCTCGTGGAACTGCAGCAGCACGTAGCCCATCATGCAGAACATCACGATGGAGAAGTAGAAGTTGATCGTGTTGTAGACGGGCAGGATCAGGGTCAGGGGCAGGTCGTCGAGCACCAGGGCTTCGAGGTTGGACTGGGCAAGGCTCAGCATGAACAGCAGCCCGTAGAGCGCCAGGTAGGGCCAGCCGATACGCCGGATCATCCCGACCAGGGTGGCGGGATTCAGCGCCTCGAGCAGGCTCTCGGTCGACGCCAGGATCATCACCGCGGCCGGGAGCACGAGCAGGCCGAAGAGCATCAGCATCAGCCCGGCCAGCCAAGCGACGTTCGCCGTCACCCCGAAGACGGCGGCGAAGAAGAAGATGATCAGGAAGAACAGCTTGGCGGGCAGTTCGTAGCCCTGGAGCAGCACCCGCTCGCTCAGCGGCGGCGGTCTCAGACGCCCGGCCTCGGTGTCCTCCAGCACCGCGAAGCAGTACTTGGTCATGACGAAGTAGATGACGAGCTGGCCGAGCAGCCCGAATAGCGAGAGTCCGAGAACCGCCGCGATGACCGCCAGCCCGATGTTCAGCCCAAGGGGGACCGGGCGCAGGCCGTAGAGGAAGAAGAAGGGGATCCGGTTCCAGAAGGGCGCGATGGCGGCGGGCCGGCTCATGGAGCGGGTCCTCAGCGGCCGGAGACGGCCCGGACGCGGCGCCGGTCGTTCTCGCGGGCGATCTCCGCGTTGATCCACTCGAACAGCAGGGCGCTTCCGGCCTTCTCCTCCCGGGTGTTCTCCGCCAGGATCCGGCCGTCGGGCTCCAGGATCACCGTGTGGGGCACGGACCAGATCTCGACCCCGTACTTGCGGCCGCTCTCGCGCCAGCCGTAGTCGCCCACCTGCACGAGCCGCACTGCCACGTCGGGCCGCACGTTCAGAAGCTTCTCCAGGTTGCTGCGGCTCACGGTGCAGGCTTGGCAGCTGCGGTCGTGGAACTCCACCACGGTGATCCGGCCGGGCGCGGCGAGGTCCTGGACGGCCGTGCTGCCGTCGGCGGCGGGATCAATGCGGGCGATGCTGCCGGGCTCCGAGGCGACGGCGGCGTCGGCATCCATCAGGCGGTCGAGCGGCGTCTCGCGGAGGAAGAAGAAGGCGCCGGCGGCAATCAGCACGGCAAGCAGAATGAAGCGCATGGCTCGTCCCTGAACTTCGTGGGCAGACGTGGAGCTCCCGGGAGGATTCTGGCGGGAAAGGGTCTCGACCGCAAGCTTTCGGACAAAGCGGTCGCGAGCGGGTGCAGGAGGATGGTTCGCGGCTGGCAGCCGCTCCTCCGGCGGGGCCTCGGGGATTGTGGGAGCGCTTGTTGAGGGCGAAGGAGCGTGCGGCGGCGCCGGGTTCGCCGGGGGCTCTCCTCCCACGGGCAGCGGGTCCGGGAGCCGGGAGGCGAGCCGTCCGGCAAGGCTCCATTCGCGGCTGGCAGCCGCTCCTGCAAGGGGGCGGGGCTTCGGCGATTGTAGGAGCGCTCGTTGAGCGCGAAAGGGCGTCCGGAAGGGCCGCATTGGCGGCTGGCAGCCGCTCCTGCAACGGGGTGGGGCTTCGGTGTGGGCGCGGGGGCTCAGTCGACCGGGATCAGGTCCTGATCCGGCAGGGGGTGCGGTGTGTGCCCTCCTTCCGCGACCAGGTCCACGGGCCGGCCCAACAGGGTCTCCAGGCGGTCGCTTAGGCCGAGGTAGGTGTCAAGGGTGGCGGGTCCGCGGAAGGCAACCAGCACGCCGACGTCGCTCCCCGCGCGCAGCTTGCCCCGCGCCCCGGGGTCGACTAAGGCGATCCGGTCGACATCGAACTGCTGCCCCAGCTCGGCCCGGTGGGCGCGAAGCAGCGCGAGGATGTCGTCCTGTCTCATGGCTCATCGCTCCTACGACATAGCCTAACCGGGTTAGCCCGGCGCCGCCGTGACGGGGTTCATCAAATGCGGGTCCGGAGGCGTTTGAGCTGCGGGATGAGGTCGGGGACGTCGTCGCGGAAGATGGTCCATATGGTCTCGTTGTCGAATCCGGGGATGCAGCTCTGGAAGACGGCTGGCGGTGACCCTGGGCCTGCCTCGGGTCGGTCCTGCTTCCGGAGCAACTGTCAGTGCCCGTCGCCTTTGACCAGCTCGATCAGGCGCTCGTTCTGCCCCAGGGCGGCAACGATCTCGAAGGAGCGGAGCAAGCCGGGAAAGCAGCGCCTTCGTTATGGTGTTGCCCGTGCGCAGCCATACGACAGGTGCGCCCTCCGGCTGCAGGGTGACAAGTGTGGCGAAATCGTCGTCCCTGGTGAGCAGGGGGGCATTCAGCCCGGCTGCTTTTCTCCGGATCGTTGTATCCGGCGCCTTGTGGAGATCCAGGTCGAAAACGTGGGCTGCCGGATGCCCTTGCTCGGTCAGCCAGCGCGCCAGGACGGGAGGCCGTTGGGCATCGACCGGGAAACGCACCTTCAGGCGACCCTCATGACCCGGTGGTCCGATTGAAGGGCCGCGTACTCCAGCGCCGCGGTGATGTCGGCGTCTTCCAGGTAAGGGTAGTCGGCCAGGATCTCATCCCGTGGCACACCGGCTGCCAGCATTTGCAGCACATCGCTGACGCGCAAGCGCATGCCGCGGATGCAGGGTCTGCCGCCGCACACCTCCGGGTCGACCGAAATCCGGTCCAGATGCGTCATCGCTCGGGGACCTCGCTGGCTGTTCAATGCGGCTTATGGCTCCGAGCCGTGTCGTCGGCGGGTCAGTCCTCCTGCCCCAGGGGGAGCCCGTCCGGCGCCTCGCCGTCCGCCGCGGGCCGCTCCATGCACCAGGCGGCGACGGCGGCGAGGAACTCGGCGCCGTACTTCTCGAGCTTGTGCTGGCCGACGCCGCTGATGGCGAGCAGGGCGTCCTCGTCCAGGGGCTTGCGGCGGGACATCTGCACCAGGGTGGCGTCGCCGAATACGATGTAGGGGGGCTTGCCCTCGGCGTCGGCCAGGCGCTTGCGCAGCGCCCGCAGCTCGTCGAAGAGCCGCTCGTCGTAGGGGCCCTGGGCGGCGTCGGCGGCGGGGCGTTTGGGCTTCTTCGCCTTCTCCCGGATGCGCGGGCGGGCGAGCTCCAGCGTCTGCTCGCCGCGCAGCACCGATCGGGCGGCCCCGGTGAGGCGCAGCACCGAGTAGGCGGCGATATCCTGCTCGAGGAGCCCGCGGTGGATGAGCTGGCGGATGACGGAGGTCCACTCGGCCTCGCTCTTGTCCGCGCC
>JASFUT010000228.1:0-5608 GCA_050050175.1 Chromatiales bacterium | reverse complement strand
CCGGTGGAAGGCGGCCCCGCTGCGGACGAGAAGAAGACGGCGAAGAAGCGCACGGTGCGCGTGAAGGCCGGGACCGGAAGCGCCGCTGCGACCGAGCCCCCTGATGTCGAGGGCGGATTCTCAGAGAGCGGGATCACCCCGCCCCCGCCCGACGCCACCAAGGCTCCCCCGCGCCGCAAGGCGCGGAAGAAAGCCGCGTCAAAGTCCAAGGCCGCCCCGTCTGACGCATCCCCGGAGGTCGCGCCCGACATCGGCGAGCTGGCGAATGTACGAGGAGAGTTCGCGCGCATCTCGGAACTGGTCGCGCTGCAGCTCCCGGGCGGCTCGCCCCAGTTCTCCGAGACCGTCGCCGCGACCCTGGAGCGCTCGACCGGGCTCACCACCTTGTTCGCCACCGACGGCGCCGCGGTGGTGGACCCCGCGGCCTACCTCAGGGCCGCCCTCGCCCTGGGGATGGAGCCGGAGCGCAAGGAGAAGCGCGACTGGATCAACGTCCACGAGTTTCTCGCCGGGATGCTCTCCGCGGGAAGCCTGCCGCTCGCTGCGGCCATCGCGGTGCCGGAGCTCAAGATCGCCCCGGAGCGCGCCGGGGCGGCGAAGGCCGCGGCGGTCGCCCATCCGGAGCTGACGGAAATCCTCGCGCACGCCGCGGAGATCGCCGGGCGCACCACCCGGCGCGGCAGGCGGATCGACGCCCGCCATGTGCTGGCGGCACTCCTGTTGGAGCCGGCCGGGCGGGTGGCCTTCCACCGCCTCGATCTGATCCCGGAGGAGCCCGCCCCTTTCTTCCACCGCCTGCGCGACGACCTGATGGAGCACATCCTGCGCCAGGCCTGGTCCGGGGAGCACAAGAAGGGCTGGCTCGAGGTTCTCAAGGGGGCGGAGGGCCTGGACCTGCCGCCGGGCACCGCGCCCACGCCCGTCACCCGTTATCTCACCGAGTACGCGCCGGACAGCCCCCAGGAGGAGGCCGATGCGCTGGGCATCATGCGCGACGTGCGTGCCTTCTCCGAGCTGATCTGCCTGAAGGAGATGCGCCCGCCGCTCTCGATCGGGCTGTTCGGCGACTGGGGCTCGGGCAAGAGCTTCTTCATGGACAAGCTGGAGCGGGACATCGCCCGGCTTGCCGAGGACGAGTCGGAGCGGCCCACGGGTGTCTTCGTGGAGAACGTGGTCCAGATCCGCTTCAACGCCTGGCACTACGCCGACGCCAACCTCTGGGCCTCGCTCACCTCGGAGTTCTTCGACCAGCTGCGGGTGGGAGGCTACCGGGGCAAGGAGGGCGCTGTCTACGGCCACCTCGTGAAGGAGGTTGCCTCACGCGTGGCCGATGCCGAGGAGGAGGCCGAGAAGCTGGCGACGCGCGGGACCAGGCTGGACGGCGAGATCGGTACAAGGCGGAAAGAGCTTGCGCAAGCCGAGAAGCAACGCCGGCGCCTCCCTGAAACAGTGCTCAAGTCTTCGGCGGGGGCTTTCGTAAACGATTTCCTCCGCACACACCGGGCGGAAGTGGCAGCCGCAGCCCGGGCCCTGGGTCTCGACGAGGCGGTGGCGAGCGACCCCAACCGACTGCGCCAGGAGGCTCGCAAGGCCGCCGAGCTGCCCGGCAAGCTGGGACTGATCCAGCGGGGCCTGGCGGGCGCCTTGCGCTTTAGGGACTGGAGGGCCGGGGTCTTCCTCTATGGGGCGCTGGCACTCGGGGCGGCGGCCTCGGTGCTGGCCGCAATCGACCCGGGCGCGCTGGCCGGCCGGATGACCGAGTCCGCCACGGCGTTCGGCGGACTGGCCCTGCTTATCGGGGGCCTGTGGAAGGTATTCAAGACCGCGAGCCCAATCATCGCCGCGGGTGCCAGCTACCTCGCCGACGTTCGGGCCAAGGAGCGGGAGCTCGACGGCCGGCTCGCCGCGGCCCGGGAAGATCTCACGCGCCTGACCGCGGAGCGGGTCCGTGTCGAGGCCGAGCAGGCGACGCGCCGCGCCTTCCTCGACCGCTACGCCCCCGGGGCCGCTGGCGACTCGCCGGCGGCGCTCCTGCAGTACTTCCTGCACGAGTCGGAGGACGCCCGCCAGTTCGAGGAGCACGTAGGGCTGGTGTCGCGGGTGCGCCGCGCCTTCGAGACCCTGGACAGCCTGATGGAGAAGCAGCGCAAGGGCGAGAGCGAGGCCCGGGGCCTGCCAACGCTGGACCGCATCGTCCTCTACATCGACGACCTGGACCGCTGCCGCGACGAGCAGGTGGTGCAGGTGCTGGAGGCGGTGCACCTGCTGCTGGCCTTCGATCTGTTCGTGGTCGTGGTCGGCGTGGACGCCCGCTGGCTGGAGCAGTCGCTCGCCCGCTTCTACCGCGAGCAGCTCTCGGCGCGCTCCGCCCGCCAGGAGGGCAAGGCCGGGGTGCTCGACTACCTCGAGAAGATCTTCCAGATCCCGCTCTGGCTGCGCCCGCTCGATTTCACCGACGGCGGCAGCTACGGCCGCCTGGTGGACGACCTGGTTGGCAGCGAGGTGCTTCGGACCGAAGGCGCCGCCCCTGAGCGCGAAGAGCCCGAGGCAGAGGGCGCCGAGGGCGGCGCGACCCGCATCCATCCCGTGGAGATCAGCTTGCCCGAGATCCCCGAGGAGGCCCCGGAGGAGACCCGCAAGCGGGTGCAGCTCACCGAGGAGGAGGTGGGCCTGATCAAGGCCCTCGGCCCCGTCGCCGGCAAGAGCCCCCGCGCGGTCAAGCGCTATGTCAACCTCTACCGCCTTATCCGTGCCCGCAAGCGCGGCGCCGACCTGGAGCGCTTCCTGAACGGCACCGCGGAGACCGGCCCCGAGTATCCCGCTGTGCTGCTGCTCCTGGCCGTGGACGTGGGCCTGGACCCGCGGCAGGCGGGCGGCTTTGCCGCAGCGGTGCGTGAGCTGGACCCCGAAAAGCGCTTCGCCGAGCTCTACGGCGAGCTGGGGCCCGCCGTCACCGAGCTCGCCGCCGCACGGCACACCCCGATCACCCGGAAGCTTGCGGCGTTCTGGGGCCCGTTCACTCGGGAGGACCGGAACGCCGTGGTGGGCGCACTGCGCGAGGCCGACCAATCCATGGGCGGACCGCGGACGCTAGGCAGTCTCCAGGTCCAGATGGATGAGGTGATGCGCTACAGCTTCCGACGGGCGGGGTAATGGGCGCAGCGTGCCCATCGCCGAGCCACCCGACCCGTGGACCCGAGGCCATTCGCAACCCTGGGTAGCCGCGGGTGTTAGCCGCCGATATTCGCGCCCAGCGAGCGCTCCTGGGATACGGGACCGGCCCATCGGCCAGGCGGCTCAGCCTGCAGGACCCGCATCGGAGTGGCTGCCGGCCAGGAAGAGCTCGCGGTCAGCGATAGATGGGCACGCCTTCGCTTCGCCCTTCTTGCCATCTGATGTGCGACCCAGGGGAGGGGCGAGTCCCGAGGCGGAAGGGATCCGAGCGTAGACGAAGACAATCCGCACCCCTTCCGCCGTTGCTGAAGCTGGTGCGATGACACAAGCAAGAGGAAGGAACCATGGGGAAGGTCTGGTACCTGGCACGCGATGGACAACAGTACGGGCCCTTTACCGAGGACGAGGTGTCGCGTCAACTGGAGGAAGGATCGGTCGACGCCGGCTACCACGCATTCAAGCCAGGCATGAGCAAGTGGACACCCATCGACGAGCTCTCCGAGTTCTCTGAGCTGGCGAGCCGCCCGCCACCGCCGCCACCACCCGCCGCCAGGCCAGGCCGATCGCGGCCGGCGGACGACCGGTCGCATCGCGACGCCGTCTACGATCGGGCCGCGGCGCCGGGAAATGGGAAAGGCCACCCCTTCTGGCGTCTCGTCATGACACTGCTGCTGGCGGGCGCAGGCTATTACGCGGGCACCTATCTCCAATATGGCCTGATCGATATCGACCGGATTGCGGACACCCCGGTCAGTGAGGAGGCGTTGATCGGTGCGGGCGCCGGGTTCGTGCTCGGACTCATTCTGTTCAGCCACATCCGCTTCTTCCGCACCCTGGGCGTGCTCCTGGGAGCTGTCGCCGCAGCGGTCGCGATCTACCAGGGCTGGCTGAAGTACCAGGAGACCCTCCCTCACCAGTATGACATCGCGGGGACCTGGCAGATGGGAGCGCTTCAATATCGATTCGAGGGGACGGGAGGCAAGCAGTACAACTGGCGCCTGGTGGGCTTCCCCTCTGAAGCGGGCCGCGCCTGGTTCAATCCGGACGACTCCATCACCGCCGTCATCCAGGGGAAGGAGTACAAGTTCCTCATCACCCGGCTCAGCGGCACCTGCCCGACGGAAATCAAGGACTCGTTGAAGAATCTCACGCTGACGCGCTCCAGTTCCTGCCCCTAGCGGGGAATGGGGCGCCTCCCGCGGCGTCATTGGGATCGGCCCCCATGTCCGGTCGACGACGCCGGGACACCCGAGGACCACGGCAACGGGGTAGACGCATGCGGGTACTGGTCACGGGAGCGAACGGCTTCATCGGCTGCCACGTGGTCGCCGCCCTGCGCGGGGCCGGCCACGAGGTGGTCTCGGGCGTGCGGCGTGCCCGTCCGGGGCGCCGCGCCGAGATCGAGTGCGACTTCGCCCGCGATCTCTCGCCGGAGATCTGGGGACCACGGCTGCAGGGTGTCGACGCCGTGGTGAACTGCGCAGGCATCCTGCGAGAGCGCGGCGCGGACACTTTCGAGCGGGTGCACGTCAAGGCGCCTGCGGCGTTGTATGACGCCTGCGTCCTCGCCGGGGTGGGGAAGGTCGTGCAGGTCTCGGCCCTGGGCCATCCGGCGGACGGCGCGTTCGTCGCCTCCAAGCATGCGGGCGACGCCTATCTGCAGACCCTGCCGCTGGACTGGACGGCCCTGCGCCCCTCGGTGGTGTACTCCCCGGCCGGCTCCTACGGAGGAACCTCCCTGCTGCGGGCGCTGGCTGCCCTGCCCTTCCGAATCCCCGTGCCCGGTGACGGGCGCCAGCCGGTCCAACCGATCTGCGCGGAGGACCTGGCCCGGCTGGTGGTCCGGGTGCTGGAGAGGCCCGCGGGGGCGCGGCGCGTCCTCGAGGCGGTGGGTCCCGAGGTGATCGGCCTCGCGGATCTCCTGACCGGTCTGCGTATATGGCTCGGGCTGCCCCCTGCCCGGCTCATCCGCGTCCCGCTGTGGGTCGTGCGTCCCGCCGCCCAGCTCGGCGAGCTGCTCGGCCGGGGCCCCCTGGGCCTGACGATGTACCGGATGCTGCAACGGGGGAATACCGGCGCCGCCGGCGCGGCAGACCGGCTGGCCCGGGCCGCGGGCTTCCGGCCGCGAGCGCTTGCGGAGGTCTCGGCGTCGACCCCGAGCCTGGTCCAGGACCGCTGGCACGCCCGGCTCTATTTCCTGGCTCCGGCGCTTCGGCTCTCCCTGGCCCTGGTCTGGATCCTCTCGGGCGCCGTGGGCCTTGGCATGGACCTTCACCGGGCGGAGGCCCTCCTGGCGCCGGCCGTGCCCGCAGGTGCCGTGCCAGCGCTGGTCTACTCCGCCGCTGTCCTGGATATCGGACTCGGGGCGGCCGTGCTGATCCGCCGCTGGCTGCGCCCGGCCCTGGTGGTCATGCTCGCCGTCCTGCTCGGCTAT
>JASFUT010000227.1:0-5624 GCA_050050175.1 Chromatiales bacterium | reverse complement strand
CGTGCTCTCCATTGCCATGGAACCCGTCCGTACAAGCGTCGCCAGGCCACCGCCCCGCAGCCGGACCACGCTCTTTCTCGCTGCCATCGGATATGCGGCGTTCGTGGTGTACGGCAGCCTGGTGCCCCTGGAGTTTCAGCCGATGCCGCTGGAACAGGCATGGCGGGAGATCAGGTCCATCCCTTTTCTCCGGCTTGGTATAGGATCGCGCGCCGACTGGGTGGCGAACATCCTTCTCTTCGTGCCCCTGGGCTTCCTGCTGATGGGGCTGGCGGACAGCCGCCGGATCGGGCTGCGGACGCTCGCAGCGCTGGGCGTGCTCGCTGTCTGCGTCGCCGCGAGTGCGGGCATCGAGTTCGTGCAGCTGTTCTTCCCCCCCCGGACCGTGTCCCAGAACGACATCCTCGCAGAGGGCCTGGGCGCCCTTGCAGGGGTCGTCCTGTGGCTGATCTACGGCCGCGCGCTGCGCCGCTGGCTCGACCATTGGCAGGCGGAGCGCAGCCCGGCCTCACTCGCGGCGCGGCTCCTGGGCGTCTATCTCGCCGGGCTGTTCTTCTACAATGTCCTCCCGCTGGATCTGACCATCAGCCCCGTGGAGATCTACCGCAAGTGGCAGAGCGGGCGGGTGAGCCTGCTTCCGTTCTCTGCCTTGCCCCGTCAGCCCGCCGAGCTCGCGTACGAGCTACTCACGGATGTCGCCATTTGGGTACCCGTGGGACTGCTGCTGGTCGTCTCCGGACGGCGCCGGCCTCTGGCCGCCTGGACCTGGACCATAGGCGCCGCGGTGCTGTTGGAGACCGTCCAGTTCTTCGTGTACACGCGGGTGACCGACACGACGGATCTGGTCACTGCGGCGGTAGGCGGGGGGCTGGGCGTGGCCCTTGGCGCGCGCTCGGCGGCCCAGGGACGCAGCCGGGGCAGAACCGGCGGTCTTTTTGTGCCTCAATGGGTGTGGCCGGCCCTGGCCCTGCTCGGGTGGAGCCTGTTCCTCGCCGCCCTGTTCTGGTATCCCTTCAATTTCCGGCCGGAGCGCGAGGTCGCGCAGACGCGCCTGGAGCTGTTCTGGCGAGTGCCTTTCTACAGCTACTACTACGGATCCGAGTTCCGGGCAGCCACCGAGCTGCTCCACAAGGTCCTGTTCTTCGTTCCCGTCGGCGCGCTTCTGGCACTCGGACGCAGGCGTCTTCCCCGCGGCGTGCCGCGCGAGCTCTACGCGCTGTTGACCGCCCTGTACATCGCGGGACTGCCCGTGCTCATCGAGCTGGGGCAGGTGCTGCTCCCGGGGAAGCTCCCCGACAGCACGGACCTGGTTCTCGAGATCACAGGGTCGCTCCTGGGCTATGCGGGAGTGAGGTGGTGGCTGGCACAGCGCGGGCCGGGCCACCCCGGGGTCGGCCACCACCCGGAGCGCGCCGCCGCACCGCGGAGGCAACCGGACTGACGCGGGAACCCGGCATCAGGTTGTTTCCGGCCGGCGGCACTGCCCTGCTACCATAATTCATTCTCCGATCACGGGGCAGTTCGCTTCTGTGCTTCTGCATCAGCTGATTACCGACAGTGCCTGCCGGTCCCCGGACGCCGGCAGCCTGGAGCACAACGGGCGGGTGCTCGACTATGCGGCCCTGGCGACCCTGCTCGAGAAGACCGCCAGGGGCCTGACCGCCACCGGTCTGGCTTCGGGCGAGCGCGTTGCCGTCTATCTACCAAAGCAGATCGAGTCCGCGGCGGCCCTGTTCGCGGCAGCGGCGGCCGGCGGTGTCCTCGTCCCCGTCAACCCGCTGCTTCGCCCCGGCCAGGTCGGCCACATCCTGCGCGACTGCAACGTCCGGGTCCTGGTTACCTCGTCCGAGCGGGCCCGCCTGCTGGGCGAAGAGCTCGCTCAATGCCACGACCTGCGCACCTTGGTGCTGACGGACCATGCCGCCGACGACCGGCCGGACGGGCTGCATGCCTTGAGCCTGTCGTGGGAGGACCTCGGGGACCTCAGTGACCGCTCGCCCGCGGGGCACCGGCGTATCGACATCGACATGGCGGCGATCCTCTACACGTCGGGCAGCACCGGGCGCCCCAAGGGCGTGGTCCTGTCGCACCGCAATATGGTCGCGGGGGCCAGAAGCGTGGCGGACTACCTGGACAACCGCGCCACGGACCGGCTTCTGGCGGTCCTGCCGCTCAGCTTCGACTACGGTCTGAGCCAGCTCTCCACCGCCTTTCTCGCGGGAGCCTCGGTCGTGCTCATGGAGTATCTGCTGCCCCGCGACGTGGTGACTGCCGTCGCCCGGCACCGCATCACGGGGCTGGCGGCAGTGCCTCCGCTGTGGAATCAGATCGCGCCGCTTGACTGGCCGGAGCCGGCGGCCGAGACCCTGCGCTACATCACCAGCTCGGGCGGCAGGATGCCGCGGACCAGCATCGATCGCCTGCGCCGGGCGCTGCCCCGCACCCGCCTGTACCTGATGTACGGGCTGACGGAGGCGTTCCGCTCCACCTTCCTCCCTCCGGAGCAGATCGGCATTCGCCCCGATTCCATCGGGAAGGCCATCCCCAATGCCGAGGTCCGAGTGGTGCGGCCCGACGGGACCGAGTGCGCGCCGGGTGAGCCCGGCGAGCTGGTCCATCGCGGCGCGCTGGTCGCTTTGGGGTACTGGAACGATCCAGAGCGCTCCGCCGAGCGCTTCCGCCCGGCCCCGCAGCGTCCGGCAGGGCTCGCGCTGCCGGAGATGGCGGTCTGGTCAGGCGACCAGGTCCGCCGGGACGAGGAGGGCTATCTGTATTTCCTGGGACGCAAGGACGACATGATCAAGACATCCGGCTACCGGGTGAGCCCGTCCGAGGTGGAGGAGATCGCCTACGTAAGCGGTGCCGTCTCCGAGGCGGCCGCCCTGGGGATTCCGCACCCCGTCCTGGGCCAGGCGATCGTCCTTGCCGTAGTAACCAGCCCAGGGGCCGAAGACGCCTCCGAGGCTGCCCTGATCGCGCATTGCCAGCGCCATCTGCCGAATTTCATGGTCCCCCGGCGGGTCGTCGTGATGGAGCACTTGGCGCGCACGCCCAACGGGAAGATTGACCGGCACGCACTGGCGGCGCCGATCCAGGATCTCTTCGCGGGGGAGCAGCCATGAACCGACCCGCACCGCCCCACGCCCCCCCGGCCTTCCCGTGCGCCGGGGCCTCCCTGATGATCGGAGGACTGCCCGTGGAGGCCCTTGCCCGCCGGGTGGGCGCCACCCCCTTCTACGCCTACGACCGGGCCGCGATCAGCGAACGGGTGCGGGTCCTTCGGCACAGTCTCCCGCGGGACCTCCGGCTGCACTACGCGGTAAAGGCCAATCCGATGACGGCGGTTGTCCAGCATCTGGCCGCGCGAGTGGACGGGCTCGATGTGGCCTCGGCCGGCGAGCTGCGCATTGCCCTGGACGCGGGTGTCGACCCGGGCTCGGTCAGCTTTGCCGGGCCCGGCAAGACCGATGCGGAGCTCGGAATCGCAGTCTCCTCGGGCGTCACCGTGAGTCTGGAGTCGCAAGGCGAGACCGAACGGATCGCCCGCCAGGGTGAAATCGCGGGCCTGCGGCCCCGGGTCGCGGTGCGCGTGAATCCGGATTTCGAGCTCCGGTCCTCCGGCATGAAGATGGGGGGCGGCGCCAGGCCCTTCGGGGTCGACTGTGAGCGCGTGCCATCCCTCCTGCGGCGCATCGGGTCGCTGGGCCTCGACTTCCAGGGGCTCCACATCTTCAGCGGATCCCAGAACCTGCAGGCGGAGAGCCTGATCGAGGCCCAGAACGCGACCTTCGAGCTGGCGCTTCGCCTGCTCCGGGATGCACCCGCGCCGCCGCGCTCGCTCAATATCGGCGGGGGCTTCGGGATCCCCTACTTCCCCGGCGAGCGGCGCCTGGACTTGACTGCCGTGGTGGCGAATCTGGCCGTGCGGATGGCAGAGCTCGAGGAGAGACTGGCTGACGTGGAGGTCGCACTCGAGCTTGGGCGCTACCTGGTCGGCGAAGCGGGTGCGTACGTGTGCCGTGTGGTCGACCGAAAGGTGTCTCGGGGCCGGACCTATCTGGTCACCGACGGGGGCCTGAACCACCACCTCGCGGCATCCGGCAATCTGGGCCAGGTGATCCGCAGGAACTTTCCAGTGGTGGTCGCCAACCGGATGGACTGCCCGGAGACCGAGCAGGTCTCCGTCGTGGGCCCGCTGTGCACCCCGCTCGATGTCCTCGCGGACAGGGTAGACCTCCCGAGGGCCCAGCCCGGCGACCTGATCGCCGTCCTGCAATCCGGCGCCTATGGCCGCTCCGCCAGCCCCGTCGGCTTTCTGGGCCATCCCCCGCCGGGGGAGGTGCTCGTCTGAGTCAGAGGCGCCGGAGCCAGTCGAGCGTCCAGCGCTCCACCTGGTCCCGCCAGGTCGCGTTGGAGAAGGTGTGGTCCGCCTCTTCGAGCTCTCTTCGGGTCACCCGGTCCGCTGCCAGCAAGCGGCGCCACGCCGGAGAGCCGCGCACCACCCCCTTGAACTCCGAGGCAGTCAGGTCCCGGCCGCTCAGCACCAGGAGCACCGCACCATCGAACCTCTCCAGGGCGTCGAGGACCTTCCCGGGCAGTGAGCTCCCCTCTTCCGGCCAGGGGCAGCCGCCGGGCCCCTCTCGCGACGTTCCTGCGCGCCTGATCCGCGGGGCGCCGGCCCGAAGCAGGTTGTCGACGAAGGCGCCGAACGACACTGCCGCACGAAACTCGCGCCTCAGGACCTTCCGCCAGAGACTGAAGCTGAACAGACGCCTGGGATAATAATCCCTCACGAACGCACTGGCCTGGCCCCGCTCCGTGCGCACCCAGGGGTTGAGCAGGGCAATGCCGGCCACGCGCGGATCTGCCGCCGCATAGAACGCGGCGGCAGAGGCCGCGTCGCACAGCCCCCAGATGGCGAATCGCTCGAGTGAAGGACAGGCGAGCGCGAAGGCGTCCAGGGCGGCCCGGATATCCTCACCCACCGTCTCGAAGGTCCGCGGCTTGCCTTCGCTGTCCCCCATGCCCCGATAGTCGAAGCGCATGGTCGGGACGCCGCCGCCGGCGAGATGCCGCGCAAGCAGAACGAACTGCCGGTGGCTCCCCACCCGGGTCTGAGGCCCCCCGACGACGACGAGCACGCCGAGCTTCGCCCCGGGCGCGCCTTGGTGGACGATGCCGAGAAGCAGGCTGCTGCCGCATTCGAACTGGACAGGCGTTTCGCCGCGGTCAGATGCGCCTGAGATCATTGCGCCGACAGCGCCTCTGCGGTGGCCTCGACGAGCTCGGGAGCCGTCGTGATCTCCTGCGCCGTCCAGAACGGATCGCCCGGAACCGATCGCGTGTGCACGGCGGGGCCTTTTTCCCGCCAACGCTGTGCGAGCTCCAGGGCATTGCCCGAGAGACCGCGGCCGGGGGTTGCACTCACCTCGAGCCAGATCACCTCGTCCCTGGGCAGCCGATCCAGGTCATCCAGCGACGTGCGCTCGAGCCCCTCGACGAGCTCGCGTGACAGGCAATAGCCGGCAATCTCGATCCGACCCGAGACGTCCAGCCGGGCGCGCAGCTCCGCGCCGGTCGTCCTGGGACCCTGCCTGCGAAGGGTCGACGCCAGGAACAGCCTG
>JASFUT010000226.1:0-5645 GCA_050050175.1 Chromatiales bacterium | reverse complement strand
TCGCTGAGCCGCGGGCCCCGCCCTGCGCCGCCGCCCGCCTACCTTCCACCGTTACCCGGACCATCGAGGACCGAGACGGGACCAGCCCATTTCTCGCCCAGAGGGACCCCCATGAACCAGCTCGACCAGCTCAAGACCATGACCACGGTGGTGGCCGACACCGGAGACATCGACTCCATCGCGCAATACCAGCCGACGGACGCCACCACCAACCCGTCGCTGCTGTACAAGGCCGCCCGTCAGGAGCAGTACAAGCCCCTTCTCGACGATGCCATCGCCTACGCCCTGTCGCGCAGCAACCGCATCGAGCAGCAGGCGCCCGACATGATGGACCGGCTGGCGGTGGGCTTCGGGCGCCGGATCCTCGAGATCATCCCCGGCCGGGTGTCCACCGAGGTGGACGCCAGACTGTCCTTCGCCACCGAGGCGGCCGTTGCTCGCGCCGAGCGCCTCATCGGGCTCTATGAAGAGGCGGGCGTGGACCGCGGTCGCGTGCTCATCAAGATCGCCGCCACCTGGGAGGGCATACGAGCGGCCGAGCGCCTGGAGCAGCAGGGGATCCACTGCAACCTGACCCTGATGTTCAGCCTCGCCCAGGCGGTGGCCTGCGCCGAGGCGGGTGCGACGCTGATCTCACCCTTCGTGGGCCGCATCATGGACTGGTACCGAGCGGCGGAGGGCCGGGACGGGTACACGCCCGAGGAGGATCCGGGCGTGGGCTCTGTCACGCGGATCTACAACTACTACAAGCGCCACGGTTACGAGACGGTGGTGATGGGGGCGAGCTTCCGCAACGCCGGCGAGGTCCTGGCGCTGGCCGGCTGCGATTACCTGACCATCGCCCCACAGCTGATGGAGGAGCTGCGCAGCGACGTCGGCGAGGTGCCCCGCAGGCTCGACCCCGCAGCCGCCCGGGAGATGGACATCCCCAGGCTGGAGCTGGACGAGGCCCGCTTCCGGTGGGCGCTGAACGAGGATGCCATGGCCACGGAGAAGCTCGCCGAGGGGATCCGCAACTTCGCCGCGGACGCCCGCAAGCTGGAGGACTTCGCCTGCGCGGCTTGCGGTCGGGGGCACTGAGCCCGCGGGGGCCGGGCCCGGCCCGTCGGCCTCAGGGGAGCATCATGCCCCGGATCATGAAGAAGAGCACGGCGGCCAGCAGACCGGAGACCGGGACCGTGATCACCCAGGCACCAGCGATCTTCAGGAGCAGAGAGCGCTTCACCAGCTCGTGCTTGTACACCCGGCGCAGGCTCTTTCGCTCCTTCTTGGTGAGCTCGGCCTTCGCCGAGTGGGCCTTGAGCTCGGCGAGCATCCTGCCCTTCTCCTCCAGGTGTGCGGCCTCGAACTCGCGGATGTACGCGGCCACCGTCTCCTGGTCCGCCCCCTGATGGTGCAGCTTGATCTCCTCGAGCATCTGAGCGTAGCTCACCTTGAGGTACTCGCGCAGGAATCCCACGCCGAAGACGCCGCCCACTGCGATGTGGGTGGAGCTCACGGGCAGACCGAGCTGGGTCGCCAGGATCACCGTGATGGCCGCCGCCATGGCAATGCAGAAGGCGCGCATCCGGTCGAGCTCGGTGATCTCGGAGCCGACGGTGCGGATCAGCTTTGGCCCGTAGAGGGCGAGTCCGACCGCGATGCCCAGAGCGCCGACCATCATCACCCACACGGGGATGGGCGCCTTGGCGGCAACCGCCGCATGGGTGATGGCCTCGCTGATGGCGGCCAGCGGCCCGACCGCATTTGCGACGTCGTTGGCACCGTGGGCGAAGCTCAGGAGCGCGGCGGCGAAGATCAGGGGCAGCGTGAACAGCCGGTTGACGCCCGCCTTGGTGTTCTCCTGGCGCGCCGCCGCCCGGGCGACGAGAGGGCGGACCAGGGCAAAGACCGCAACGGCCGCCGCTGCACCGATCAGGAGCGCTGTGGTGAAATCCACCGGCCACACCTTCTTCAGCCCCTTCATCACCAGATAGGTGGCGAACGCCCAGGCCATGGCGCCGATCAAGAAAGGGACCCTGCGCCGCGCCGCGTCGAGCTTGTCCGGCTGGTAGGTGATCCCGCGCTTGATGAGATAGAGAAAGCCGGCGGCTATCAGGCCCCCGAGCAGGGGCGAGATGACCCAGCTCGCGGTGATCTGTCCCACTTTGCCCCAGTCCGCAATGGCCCAGCCGCCGGCCGCGACGCCCGCGCCGAGCACGCCGCCGACGATGGAATGGGTGGTGGAGACGGGCGCCCCGAGGGCGGTCGCGAGGTTGAGCCACAGGGCGCCTGCAAGGAGGGCCGCCATCATGAGCCAGATGAAGGTATCCGCATCGCCGATCAGGCCGGGGTCGATGATGCCCTTCTTGATCGTGCCGACGACGCTGCCTCCCGCCAGCAGCGCCCCGGTCGCCTCGAAGACGGCGGCGATCAGGATCGCCCCGGCAAGGGTCAGGGCCCGGGAGCCCACCGCCGGGCCCACGTTGTTGGCGACGTCGTTGGCGCCGATGTTCATCGCCATGTAGCCGCCGATCATGGCGGCGATGACGAGCATCGTGCTGTTCGCCGCGCCTTCGGTACGCATGATGGTGAACATCATGACCCCGACGATGAACAGCAGCGCGGTGCCCAGCCGGAAGAGCTCCCGGCGGCCGAAGCGGGTGGCCTTTTCGATCTGTTCGATGTTGCTCAGCTCCACGGCACCCTCCATCCCGCCTGCCGACAGCCCGCAAGATCGATGAGTTTGTTACGTTTTTTTTACGGGGTGGAGTATGCCCGAAGTGCGTCGCCGAGCCAAACGGCGGACTCGGCGCACGTCCATCTGCTAGAGGAGCAAGTCCATGAAGCTGAACGTCCGGGCCTTCGCCCTCACCTGCGCCCTCCTGTGGGGGCTGGGCGTGTTCATTCTGACCTGGTGGATAATCGCCTTCGACGGACCCACCGGTGAGATCACCTGGCTGGGCCGGGTCTACCGCGGCTACAGCATCAGTCCGACGGGCAGCGTCATCGGGCTGCTATGGGCGTTCCTCGACGGCCTCGCCGGCGGCGCCGTCTTCGCATGGCTCTACAACCTGCTGGCCCGGTCCCGGGGCTCTGCACCGCGATGAGGGACTCGCGGGCGGAGCACGCGCCGGGCGGTGCGAAGGGCGTGACGGCAGGCCGGTCTATCCGCCCGCCCGGCGATAGCGCGCCCCGAGCCGGGCGTAATTGACTGCCGAGTACTCGAAGTACTCGCGCTCATGGGTGCTGAGCTCCCGCACGCGCCTGACCGGGGTCCCGAGATACAGGTAGCCGCTCTCGAGGGTCTTGCCCCCGGTGACCAGGCTGCCCGCTCCCACCATCACGTAAGGCTCCAGGACCGCACCGTCCATGATCGTGGCGCCCATGCCGATCAGACAGTGGTGGCCGATCTCGCAACCGTGGAGGATGACCCGGTGACCCACGGTGATGTCGTCCCCGAGGACCGTGGCGTGGCCGCCCGGCGCGAAACGGCTGTCGTGGGTGACGTGCAGCACCGAGGCATCCTGGATATTGGTACGCTCGCCGATACGGATCCGGTTGATGTCTCCGCGCACGACCACCCCGGGCCACAGGGACGAGCCGGCACCGACGCTGACGTCGCCGATGACCACCGCGCTGGGGTCGATCCAGCAGTCCACTGCGATTCTGGGGCGAAGGTCTTCGAAAGCTCGGATGTTGGACATCGGCCGGCCGAATGGGAAAAACGCGATGTTATACTGCGCCGCAACCCCAGTCTAACGGAGCGGGCAGATGGATATAGGCACCTTCGTCGTCCTCGGACTGCTGGTGGCATCGGCCGTCTACACGGTCGTCATCTACAACAATCTCGTCAGTCTGAAGCACGGTGTCAGCAAGGCCTGGGCGAACATCGACGTGCTGCTCAAGCAGCGCCACGACGAGCTCCCCAAGCTGGTGGAAACCTGCAAGCAGTACATGGGCTACGAGCAGGAGACCCTGGAGCGGGTGATGCGCGCCCGAGCCCGGGTTCAGACGGCCCGGGAGCGCGGCGACGTGCCCGGCGTGGGGCGGGCTGAGTCGGAGCTGCGGCTCGGCCTGGGCAACCTTTTCGCCGTGGCCGAGGCCTACCCGGACCTCAAGACCAACGAGACCTTCCAGCACCTGCAGTCGCGCATCTCCGGGCTGGAGAACAGCATCGCCGACCGCCGCGAGTTCTACAACGAGGCGGTGAACAACAACAATGTGCGTATCGAGCAGTTCCCGGACGTGCTGGTGGCACGCACGTTCGGCTTCAAGCCGGCCGACCTGCTGGAGTTCTCCGAGGAGGAGAAGACCGACGTGAACCTCAAGGCGCTGTTCGGCTGAGATCCGCCGCAGGCCCATGAGGGATGCCTATGTCCACGCCAACGGCGCCGAGGTCTGGATCTGGCTCGGCGTCTGCACGCTGGGAGCGCTCGCCGCCTTCTACTTCGCCTTCCGCACCCTGCGACGCGCGCGCCTGATCGAGGACACACCGACAGCCCGGATCCGGTCCGCGCCCCAGGGGCAGGTGGAGCTGGACGGGCAGGCCGAGCTGCTTCCGGGGACGCCGATCCGCTCCCCCCTGACCGGGTCGGAATGCTGCTGGTGGCGCTACAAGATCGAGCGCCGGGGACACAAGAACCGCTGGAGCCGGGTGGAGCACGGAACCAGCGACGGCGTCTTCGCCGTCCGCGACGACACCGGCGTCTGTCTGGTGGATCCCGAGGGCGCGGAGGTCACCCCCAGGGACCGGAGCGTCTGGTACGGTCACGACCGGCACCCGCAGGACCGCTCGCCGGCCCGCTTCGGGATCGAGCCGCGGGGAAGCGGCTGGAGCTTCAGTCTGGGCGGCCTGCTCAACACCCCCTTGAGCATCGGCACCGGGCGCTACCGCTACACGGAGGAGCGCATCTACCCAGGCGACCGGCTCTATCTGATCGGCCATTTCCGCTCCGAGGACGACCTGGACCACGCCGCGCAGCGCAGCACCCTCACCCGGGACAAGCTGCGGGCCTGGAAGCGTGACCAGACGGAACTGCTCGGCCGTTTCGACAGCGACGGCGACGGGGCGATCGACCCGGGAGAGTGGGAGCGCGCACGCCGCGCGGCGGCCACCGAGGCGGCGGCGGAGCACCGCGCGCAGGCCGCGCAGCGCATACCGCACCGGCTGTCCCGGCCCGGGGCCCGGAGGATGCC
The DNA here is from genome assembly GCA_050050175.1 of Chromatiales bacterium. GTDB lineage: Bacteria > Pseudomonadota > Gammaproteobacteria > Chromatiales > Chromatiaceae > CAVQCX01. The sequence continues at coordinate 467 of JASFUT010000226.1, read as the reverse complement.
CTACCTGATCTCCACCCTCCCGCAGTACGACCTGGTGCGCCGCTACCGATTGATCGCCGCGGGCTCCCTGGCGGGCTTCTTCGTCCTGGGCGCGATCGCGGTCTGGCTCCTCGGAGCACGCATCATCTGACGCGGGCGGCCTTGCGCTGTGCCGCCCCGGCCCCAAGGTGAGGACAGAGCAATCGGCAACCCCTGGAGCACGGGCACCGGCCCACGCAATCCGATGAGAGACGCAGCGAACCCCCTCCTCGAGCTGGACGGCCTGCCGCCGTTCTCCCGAATCCGGCCGGAGCACGTCGAGCCCGCCGTCAACCGCCTCCTCGCGGACAGCCGCACCGCCGTGGAAGAGCGCCTGGAGCGCGGAGCACCCTACACCTGGAAGAATCTCGTCGAGCCCCTGGAAGTGCTGGACGACCGCCTCGACCGGGCATGGGCGCCGGTTAGCCACATGAATTCGGCGACCACCG
>JASFUT010000225.1:0-5676 GCA_050050175.1 Chromatiales bacterium | reverse complement strand
TGCCGCGCCCACGGTGGCCGACGAGGAGTACAAGAGCGGTCCCAGCAGCCCCGCGGCGCTGCGCGAGTTCCCGGACAACCTGCCTGTCTGGCAGGCCGCCTGCCTCAACTGCCACGACAGCCATACGGTTCAGGGGGCGCGGCGCCTGCTGCGGGAGGGGCCGGATGCGGCGGGCACGATCACCAATCCCCCCAAGCAGGGCAGCAGCTCGGCCCTGGAGGAGGTCTGCTACCAGTGCCATACCACGGCCGCGAGCAGCGTGGTCGAGGTGGGCGCGCGGGGCGTCTACAGCGTCCCCGACCTGAGGACGGACTTCAGCCTCCCGCGCCACATGCCCATCACCAACGCGGAGCAGTCGGGCTCCGAGGTGCACGACGTCGTCGACTCCGACCTCCTGGAGAGCCAGGCCGATCTGGGCAACGCCGCCGCCGGCGGCAGCCTGAGCAACCGCCACGCGGAGTGCACCGACTGTCACAACCCACACCGCGTGCGCAAGTCGCGGCTGTTCTTCGGGACGGGGACGGACATCGCCGGCACGCACCCGCACGACCCGCCCCCGGCGGGGGGCCACACCAACATCATCTCCGGGGTGCTCCGCGGCGCCTGGGGCGTCGAGCCCCAGTACGGCTCGGCGAGCTTCCAGGACCTCCCCTCGGGCTACCAGGTCAAGCGGGGCGATCCCCTGGGCAACACCGCGACCGCCGCGTCGAGCCCCTACGTCACCCGCGAGTACCAGATCTGCCTCAAGTGCCACTCGGACTACGGCTACCTGGACGACAACGTCTATCCGGCGGGGGCCACGCGCCCGCTGGTGGGCGCCGCAGGCACGCCCCAGGGCACCATGGGGGTGGAGCGCTACACCAACCAGGCGAAGGAGCTCCAGGCCCCGGTACTGCACCGCGGCGAGGGGCAGAGCCTGGGCACCGACGGGGGCGCGTCCCCGGTCTACAACAGCGGCAACCACCGGGGCTGGCACCCGGTCGTCGGCGAGACCGGCCGCACCCCGTTGGAGCGGGGCGGCCTGGTGACCAGCGCCTTCGAGTCGCCCTGGGCGTCCGACATCGGCACCCAGACCATGTACTGCAGCGACTGCCACGGCTCGACCACGGCGCCGGGCACGGTCGTGCCCAACGGCAACATCACCCCGGCGACCCAGGAGAGCCACGAGAACGGCAGCGCCTGGGGGCCCCACGGCTCCGCCGACAACTTCATCCTCAAGGGCGACTGGGACACCAACACGGGGACCAACCAGCAGGACGACCTCTGCTTCAAGTGCCACGACTACCAGTTCTACGCCACGGGCAACCGCGAGCGCGAGATCAGCGGGTTCTGCTGCGACCAGGTGGAGAATCTGCACGGCTTCCACTTCGACCGGATCGGCTCCGTGCGCTGCACCTGGTGTCACGTGGCCGTGCCCCACGGCTGGAAGAACAAGGCCCTGCTGGTCAACCTCAACGACGTGGGCCCGGAGGGCGGTCAGTCCGGGGTGGAGGTATGCACCGGCGGCAATGGCTGGGGGACCACCAACTGCAGCCCCGGCGGCGGGACCATCAACAACGGCTACGACAACGGGCCCTACTACCAGAACGCGTTCCTGAAGGTGATCAACTTCAAGCCCAGCGGCGAGTGGCTGGCGGACGACTGCGGCTCCGCCTCCGGCGCCGTGGGGCGCGACTGGATGCGCGACGAGGCCTGCGATGCCCCCAACTGACGCCCGCCCGTGCCGCACCGCGACGCCGGGAGCGCGCCCGCTCCCGGGCACGACGCCGCGGCTCGGGCTCGTCCGCGCCCTCGCCTCGCTGCGCCTCACGCTCGTGATCATGCCCCTGCTGGGCGCCGCCATCCTCTGGAGCTACGACGGCGCCACGCCGGTCACCTGGGCGATCGCCCTGCCGCTCGGCCTGCTCGCGCTGAACCTGGGGGCGGCCATCCTGTCCAACCCGGTGTTCCGCCGCGAGGCCCCCCTGATGGTCTTCCACGTCGCCCTGCTCGCGGTGGTCGTGCTCGCGGCGGCGGGACGCCTCAGCTACATGAAGGGCTGGGCCGAGGTGGCGGAAGGCACCGCGTTCGACGGCCGGCTCACCGGCGGCGAGACGGGGCCCCTGCACCCATGGGGGCTGAGGGACGTGGTGTTCTTCAACGAGGGCTTCGAGATCGACTACGGCCCCGGGCCCCGGCGGGGCGATACGCGCAACCGGGTCCGCTGGAAGGGCGGGGACGGCTTCTGGCGCTCGGCGGTCATCGGCGACCAGGACCCCCTGATCCTGGACGGCTATCGCTTCTATACCTCGCACAACAAAGGCTTCGCGCCCCTGCTCGCCTGGCGGCCCGACGGTGGCGGGGCGGAGCGGGTGGGCACGGTGCATCTGCCCAGCTATCCCGCCCACGAGCACCGTCAGACCACCACCTGGCGCCCGCCCGGCGCCCGGGAGCCGCTCTGGCTTATGCTGTCGATCGAGGAGACCCTTCTGCCGGCGGACCGGGCGTCGCGGTTTCGGCTGCCCGAGCGCCCCGTGCTGGTGGTGCGCCGCGGCGAGGACCGCCACGAGCTCCTCCCGGGAGACCGTCTGGTGCTCGACGACGGGGTGCTGAGCTACCAGGGGCTGCGGGCGTGGATGGGCTACAAGATCTACTGGGATCCCACGCTGCCCTGGCTGCTGGCCGCCTGCCTGGTGGCGGTGGGCAGCCTGGGCTGGCACTTCGCCGTCCGCTTCGCCTCACGCCCCTGGCGCACCGACCTTGACGCGGGCGCCGGGCCCGGTGCAGCGCAGACGCCGGCCGCGCCGGCCGCGCAACGGCGTGTTCCGGCCGGCGGTCCGAGGGGCTGGCTGCGGGGACCGGCGCGTTGACCGCGGAGATGAATCTCCTCTGGGCGGCGCTGCTCGCCTACGTGGCGGCCGGGGTGACCGCGATCGTGTCGGTGGTGCTTGGACGCCGGCCGGAGCGCACCCTGCTCGCGCTGCTCTCGGTCGGGCTGCTGCTGCACACGCTGTCCATCGGCCTGCGCTGGGAGCGCCTCGGCCACGGCCCCTACATCACCCTGTTCGAGATCCTCTCGAGCAACATCTGGAGCCTGACCCTGGTCTTCACGCTCGCCTACTGGCGCATTCCCGCCCTGCGCCCCGCCGCCGCCGTGGTCGCCCCGGTGCTGTTCGTGATGATGGGGTGGCTACTGCTCACCAGCCCCGGGGAGGGGGGGGTGCCCGCCACGTACCACACCATCTGGCTCTATATCCACATCGGCATGGGCAAGGTGTTCCTGGGCGCGGTCCTGGTGGCCGTGGGCATCTCGGGCCTCGTGATCCTGCGCTGGGCGGAGATCGCGACCGCCCGGCTGGCCCGGCTCCCCGGGGACGACAGCCTGGTGGAGCTGGCTTACCGGTTCATGGCCCTGGGCCTGATCTTCGATACGCTGATGCTGATCACCGGGGCCATCTGGGCCCAGGACGCCTGGGGCCGGTACTGGGCCTGGGACCCGCTGGAGACCTGGGCGTTCATCACCTGGCTGACCCTCGCGTTCGCGATCCACCTCCGGCTGACGCTCAGGCCGCCCGCCGTCGTGAGCAGCACGATGGTGATCGCAGTGTTCGCCGTGGCGTTCGTGACCTTCTTCGGGGTGCCGTTCATCTCCCAGGCGCCTCACAAGGGAGCCATATGAGCCGAGAGACCGAGACGCTGCCGCGCGCCGCCGCGGCCCCCGCGGCCGGCCTCGGCCCGACCCTGGGGTGGCTGGGGCTCGCCCTCGGGGCCCTGCTGCTCTCAAGCCTGTTCGCCGCCCTGCTGGTCGCCGCGCGGGTGCCCGCCCTGGCCGCGGTCCTGCCCCACACCGACTTCTTCCGCAGCGCCCTGGTCCTGCACGTGAACCTCTCGGTGCTCGTCTGGTTCATGGCCTTTGCCGGGGCCCTGTGGAGCCTCCTCGCGCCGGGGCGCTGGCGCGGGCCCGGCTGGCTCGCCCTGGCCGCCTGCGCCCTCGGGACCCCGCTCATGGCCTCCACGCCCTTCCGCTCGGAGGCGCCCGCAGTCCTCGCCAATTACGTCCCGGTCATCCACGAGGGCGGCTTCCTCGGGGGTCTGGGGCTGCTCGGCTTCGGCGTTGCGCTGGCCGCGCTGCGCGCCGCGGTCGTGGGAAGGCCCCGGGCCCTTCCCGCCGACGCCGGCGGCCTGGCTGCCCTGGGGGTCTGGCTCGCCTCGCTGGCGGCCCTCGCGGCGCTGCTGGCCCTGGCGCACAGCGCCTGGACCCTCGCGGCGGATGGCCCGGAGGGCCTCGCCGGCTATTACGAGTCGCTGTTCTGGGGTGGGGGGCACGTCCTTCAGATCGTGCACGGGCTGCTGATGGTCAGCGGGTGGCTCTGGCTCCTGAGGTCCGGCCCGAACCTGGGGCCGTGGGCGCGCCTGCTCTGCACGCTGGGGCTGGTGGCGGCCGCCGTTCCCGCCCTGGCGGGTCTGCTGGCGGAGTGGGGTCTCAGCGACGACCCCGCGGCCCGGCGCCATGCGTTCACCCTGATCATGGCGATCGGAGGCTGGCTCACCCTGGTCCCCTTCGCCCTGTTCGTCTGGCGCCGTAGCGACGGTGCCCGGGCGGAGGGGCTCGCCGTGCCCCTCTCGGTCGGGCTGTTTCTGGCCGGCGTGCTCGCGGCATCGCTGATCCGCGGCGACAGTCTGCTGGTCCCCGCGCACTACCACGGCGCCATCGGTGCGGTGACGCTGGTCTACATGGGGCTGCTGTACCGGCTGCTGCCCGCCCTGGGGCTCGCGCGCGTCGCAGCGCCGAGCCTGCGCAGGCAGCTCGCGGCCTACGCGCTCGGCATGCTGATCCTGGTCCTGGGTCTGGGCTGGTCCGGGCTGCTCGGGGTCGTGCGCAAGGCCCCGGATACGGGACTGGAGGGCCCGGCCTACGCGGCCATGACGCTGATGGGAGCGGGGGCGGCCGTCGCGCTGGTCTCCGTCCTCGCCTTCGTGTTCCTCTGCGCGCGGGCCGCGCTGCCGCAGCGGGGCTGGCAGCCGCAGCCCCTGCGCGGGCTGCGATGGGGCGAGCGTTCGTGAGCCGTCCCCCGGCGCGCCGGCCCGACCGCCGCCCCTGGGCGCTGGCGGTCGCCCTTGTTCTCACCCTCGCGCTGGGCGCCGCCCTGTCGGCGCTCATCGGCCGGCAGCCCGGCGTAGCGCTGACGGATGCCGCCGGCGATGCGCCGACTCCGGCAGCCCCCGCCACCCCGGAGCGGCCGACGGATCCGGCTGCGGCGGCCCCCAGGCTGGCCGTCGATCCGCAGAGCGACGCGCAGCGGCATGCGCGCGAGGCCCGGGTCGCCCTGCACTTCCAGCAGGCGGTGGTGATGCTGCACGCGAAGGAGTACGAGCACGCCCTGACGGCGCTCCATCAGGTGCTCGAGCTGGCGCCCCGCATGCCGGAGGCCCACGTGAACATGGGCTATGCGCTGCTGGGCATGGGGCAGCCCGCGGCCGCCCGCGACTTCTTCCTGACGGCGGTGGAGCTGCGGCCGACACAGGCGAATGCCTACTACGGCCTGGCGGCGGCGCTGGAGGGGCTGGACGACCGCGCCGGCGCCCGGGGCGCCATGCGCACCTACCTGCATCTGGCCGACCCCGAATCCCCGCACATGCGCAAGGCCCGGTCCGCCCTCTGGGAGTGGGAATCCGGGGTGACCGGGCCGGACGCGG
>JASFUT010000224.1:0-5677 GCA_050050175.1 Chromatiales bacterium | reverse complement strand
AGGTCCACCCGGTCGACGGCCCCCGCCGTTTCATCCCGCAGCAGTACCGGGTAGGCCCGCAGGAGCTTCTCGAGCCGGGCACCGAGGTGCTCGGTGCCGAACAGGACCTCCGTCCCGTCCGACAGGTTCGCAGACCAGGCCTGGCGCTCGGTCAGCGTGAGCCTGGCGAGCCCCATCCTCAGCGGCTGCAGCCTCGCCTCCATGGCCCGGTAGGTGTCGACCACCCTTCGGGCCGAGCCCTCGGGGCCCTCCAGCTGCGGCAGGTCCGGTGGCTCGCGATCCCCCGGCTCGAAGACGTCGCCGCGCAGGTTGACCAGCCGGCCCTTGGTCCACCGGCCCAAGGGCCTCTGCTCCTCCACGATGACCCGCAGGGTGTCCGGCCAGAGCCGGCGCACCTTCGCCGTCTCGACCCAGGCGAGCGCCTCGGCCGCGGAGCGGACCGCGCCCACGTCCACCGAGAAGAACCCGCCGCGCGCCACCTCCGCCACTGCCCGCTCCAGGTCGATCCGGTCCACGTACCGCAGCTCGCCCTCGATCTGTACCACCCGCAGCGGCAGCCGGTCCGCATCCAGGAGGCCCTCCAGACCCCGCTCGCCCAGAAGCGCCAGCGCGCCCAGGGCCAGCACCGCCAGGAGGCCACGCACCGCCGTGCCAGGCGGGGTGCGCGCCGCATCCGGTCTGCCCGCTCGCGCCGCCATTCAGTGCTCCTCCATGGCGTCTTCCAGGATCCGCCAGACCAGCTCGTCGAAGCCGATGCCGGCGGCGCGGGCCGCCATGGGGACCAGGCTGTGATCGGTCATGCCCGGGGCCGTGTTGATCTCGATGAGCCAGGGGCGTCCGGCCTCGTCGACCAGCAGGTCCACCCGTCCCCAGCCGCGGGCGCCGATCGCCTCGAAGGCCTCCAGGGCCAGCGCCTGCAGCCGCCGCTCGGTCTGCGCATCGAGCCCGCACGGGCAGTGATAGCGCGTGGTGTCCGCGGAGTACTTGGCGTCGTAGTCGTAGAAGGCGTGGGGGGTCTCCAGGCGAATCAGGGGGAGGGCCTCCCCTCGCAGGACGGCGCAGGTGTACTCCGCGCCGATGATCCAGCGCTCGGCCAGCACGTCCCGGTCGTAACGCGCCGCCGCCTCCCAGGCGGTGCGCAGGGCGGCGTCCTCGTCTACCCGGGCCATCCCGATGCTCGAGCCTTCGTGGCTCGGCTTGACGATCAGCGGGTAGCCAAGGGCCTCGGCGGAGCCCAGGTCCGCCTCGTCGCGCACCATGGCGAAGTCGGGTGTCGGCAGGCCCAGACCGCGCCAGATCAGCTTGCACCGGTACTTGTCCATACCGACGGCCGATGCCATGACGCCGCTGCCGGTATACGGCAGGCCGAAGGTCTCCAGGGCCCCCTGTATAGTCCCGTCCTCCCCGCCGCGCCCGTGCAGTATCAGGAAGGCCCGGTCGTAGTCGGAGCGCCGCAGCCGCTCCAGCAGGTCCGGTCCGACGTCCACCGCCTCCGCGATCACGCCGCGTCCCACCAGGGCCGCGAGAACCGCCTTGCCGCTCTTCAGGGATATGGGGCGTTCGGCCGAGCGCCCCCCCATGAGCACCGCCACCCGTCCGAACTGCTCTGGCCTGCTGATCATCACTCAACCCGCCTCGCCGACAATGTGCACCTCGGCCGTCAGTTGCACCCCGCTGGTGCGCTCCACCCGATCTCGCACCAAATTGATCAGCGTCTCGATGTCCGCCGCCGTCGCCTGATGGGTGTTGACGATGAAATTGGCGTGCTTCTCCGACACGCAGGCCCCGCCGACGCATTGCCCCTTGAGTCCCGCCGCCTCGATCAGGCGGGCCGCGTGGTCCCCCTGCGGGTTGCGGAACACCGATCCGCAGCTCGGCTGGCTGGTCGGCTGCGTGGCGGAGCGGCGCTCCAGGAGGTCGCGGATCCGGGCCTGGGCCGCCGAGGCGTCGCCGGCCTCCAGCTCCAGGCGGGCGCCGAGGAACCACTCGCCCTCCGGGCCCTTGGTCTCGCGGTAGGCGATCTGGAACGCCTCCCGACCGCGCTGGCGGATGCGTCCGGCGCGGTCGACGGTCTCCACGCCCACCACCCGCTCCCAGGTCTCGCTGCCGAAGGCGCCGGCATTCATGGCCAGGGCGCCGCCCAGAGTGCCCGGAATGCCCGCCAGGAACTCGACCCCGCAGAGACCCGCCCGCGCGGCGAACCGCGCGACCTTCGCGCAGGCCACGCCCGCCTCGGCGCGGACGCCGTGCTCCCCGACGCGCTCCAGCCCGTCGAGCCGCCCCTGGGTGGCCACTACCGTTCCGGGAAAGCCGCCGTCTCGAACCAGCAGATTGCTGCCGAGCCCGACCCAGAGCACAGGCTCCCCGGGCGGCAGCGTCCTCAGGAACGCCGCGAGGTCGCGGGCGTCGGCGGGGCGGTAGAAACGCGCGGCCGGACCCCCGACCCGCCAGCTGGTGTGCCGGGCCATGGGCTCGTCGTGCAGCAGCTCGCCGCGCAGCACCGCCTCCCGCTCCGCCGGCATCATCGCTTGCGCCCCTTCGCCCCGGCGGCGCCCCCGGCGGACTCGGCGCGGGCGGGCGCGGCGCCGGCCGGCTTCACGCAGGCCGGGGCCACATCCGCCGCGTCGGTTCTGAGCCGGGTGCGGCCCCGCGGGGACCCCGGCCCTATGCGCAGCGGCTCGCCGCAACCCATCTGCAGACGTCGATTCATGGGTCTTCCCTCCCTTCGTCCGCCTTGGCGCACAGCCGCTGCGCCAGGCCTGCGGCGACGGCACCGATGTCGCCCGCCCCCGCGGTCAGCACCACATCGCCCGGGCGCAGCAGGCCCGCCAAGACCCCTGGGAGCTCGGCCAGGGGATCGACGAATACGGGCTCCACCTGGCCGCGCGCGCGGATCGCCCGGGCCAGGTCCCGGCCGTCGGCGCCGGGGATGGGACGTTCTCCCGCCGGATAGACGTCGGTCAGCACCAGGGCGTCCGCCCGCGAGAGCACCCGGACGAAGTCGTCGAACTGCTCCTGCGTGCGGGTATATCGGTGGGGCTGAAACGCCATCAGCAGGCGCCGCCCCGGCCAGCCCTCACGGATGGCCTCCAGGGTGGCGGCGAGCTCGCGGGGATGGTGGGCATAGTCGTCCACGAGCACGATCTCCCCATCACCGAATCCGCATACGCGGGTGTGAAAGCGCCGGCCGATCCCCTGGAACCCCTCCAGAGCCCGCCGGATCGCGCTGTCCTCCACGCCCAGCTCCCGGGCCACGGCCACGGCCGCCAGGGCGTTGAGCGCGTTGTGCCGGCCGGGCAGGTTGAGCACCACATCCACCGGCTCGATCCCGCTCTGGTGGACCTCGAACCGGGTCTGCAGGCCCGACTGGCTTAGCCCCCGGGCCTGGACGTCCGCCGACGGGCCGGTCCCGTAGGTGATGAACGGGCGGGTGACCTCCGGGAGCAGCTCCCGGACCACCGGGTCGTCCACGCAGAGCACGGCCAGGCCGTAGAAAGGCAGGTGGTGCAGGAACTCCGCGAAGGTCTGCCTCAGCCGGCCGAAATCGCCGTCATAGGTGGTCATGTGGTCCGCGTCGATGTTGGTCACCACGGCGATCATCGGCTGCAGGATCAGGAACGACGCGTCGCTCTCGTCCGCCTCGGCCACGAGGAAGTCGCTCTCGCCGAGGCGCGCGTTGGACCCTGCGCTGTTCAACCGGCCGCCGATCACGAACGTGGGATCCAGGCCACCCTCGGCGAGCAGCGAGGCCACCAGGCTGGTCGTGGTGGTCTTGCCGTGGGTCCCCGCCACGGCGATCCCGAAGCGGAAGCGCATCAGCTCGGCGAGCATCTCGGCCCGAGGCACAACGGGCAGGCGCAGCCGCGCGGCGGCCTGCACCTCCGGGTTGTCCCGGCCGACGGCGCTGGAGATCACCACCACGTCCGCGCCGTCGACGTGGTCCGCGCTGTGCCCGGTCAGGATCTGCGCACCCAGCCCCTCCAGGCGCCGGGTGGTGGCGCTCTCGCGCAGATCCGATCCCGAGACCCGGTAGCCGAGGTTGAGGAGCACCTCGGCGATCCCGCTCATGCCCGCCCCGCCGATGCCGACGAAGTGAATGCGCCCCACCCGTCCCATGCGGGCCGTGCTCCGGGGCGGGCGGCGCAGCTCGGGCGGCTTCATCGCGCCACCTCCAGGCAGGTCCGGGCCACGGCGTCGGCAGCCGCCGGACGGGCCAGGCGCCGCGCGGCCTCCGCCATCTCCAGGAGCCGTTCCGGGGCTCCGAGCAGGGCCCCCACGCGCTCGGCCAGGGCCGCGGAGTCCAGCCGGTCCTCGGGGAGCAGCTCGGCCGCGCCCGCCTCGGTCAGAAACCGGCCGTTGCGCGTCTGGTGATCGTCCACCGCGTGGGGGAAGGGCACCAGGACAGCCCCCAGGCCGGCGGCCGCCAGCTCGGCGATGGTGAGGGCGCCCGCCCGGCAGATCACCAGGTCCGCCCAGGCATAGGCGCCCGCCATGTCCTCCTCGAACGCACTGACCTGGGCCTCCACGCCCGCCTCCAGATAGATCGCGGCAGTGGCCTCGGCCTTGTCCCGGCCCGCCTGGTGGCGCACCAATGGCCGCCGGGCTGCGGGCAGGCGGGCGAGGGCGTGCGGGACGGCCTCGTTCAGCGCCCTGGCCCCCTGGGAGCCTCCCAGCACCAGCAGGTGTCGGGGCCCTGCGGCCCTGTCACGGAATCGCTCGGCCGGCGGCGGCATGGCCGCGATGTCGGCGCGGACCGGATTGCCCGTCTCCAGCGCCCCACGCCCGGCGGGAAAGGTGCCCGGAAAGGCCTCGAGGACGCGCGTTGCGATCCGGGAGAGCCACCGGTTGGTCATGCCGGGCACGGTGTTCTGCTCGTGGATGACCAGCGGCAGGCCCATGAGGCGGCTGACCACGCCCCCGGGACCGGCTACGAACCCGCCCACGCCGAGCACCACCTGAGGGCGGCGACGGCGCACCACGGCCGCCGCCTTCAGCATGGAGCGGGCAAGCCTGAAAGGCGCCAGCAGCCAGCCGGTCGGCCCCTTGCCCCTGAGTCCGCGTATCTCGATCCACTCGATCTCGTAGCCGGCGCCGGGGACCACCCGGGCCTCCAACCCGTGGCGGGTGCCCAGCCAGAAGACCTCGGCGCCCAGCGTGCGCAGCCGGTCGGCCACGGCCAGGGCCGGGAAGACATGCCCACCGGTGCCACCCGCCATGACCATCACGCGCGCGCCCATCCCCGGCCCTCCGTCATCTGCTCCGCCAGCCGGTCGCGGTTCTCCCACTCGATGCGCAGCAGGATGCCGAGCGCGAGACAGGCGACGATGACGCTGTTGCTGCCGTAGCTCATGAAGGGCAGCGTCAGGCCCTTGGTCGGCAGCAGACCCATGTTCACGCCGATGTTGATGAACGCCTGCAGTCCGATCCAGAGCCCGAAACCGTAGGCGGCGAACGCCGCGAAGCGCCGCCCCAGCCGCTCGGCGGCCGCGCCGATGGCGAATGCCCGCCAGGTGACCAGCGCGAACAGAGCCACGACCAGCAGGCTGCCCATCAGACCGAGCTCTTCGCCGATCACCGCCATCAGGAAGTCCGTATGGGCCTCGGGCAGGTAAAACTGCTTCTGTATGCCGTTGCCCAGCCCCACGCCCGTCCACTCGCCGCGCCCGAAGGCGATCAG
>JASFUT010000223.1:0-5749 GCA_050050175.1 Chromatiales bacterium | reverse complement strand
GCTGTCCCTTCCCTTGCGAGACGAAATCCCGGTAAGCGGTCTGGGCCAGGGAGCGCGTCCGACCAAACCCAGCCAACAGCCAATCCGTCGCCAGCCATGGCGGACGGGCCGCCTGCCCGGCCGTCGCCCGGTAGCTGCTCCACGGCCACTCACGGGCACTGCGCACCATCCTCGCACGTACCGGGTTGAGCACGACGTAGCGAGCCAGTTCCAGCAGGTAGGTCTCCTTCTGAACAATGACCGCCTTGTAGCGGCCCTGAAACACATGGCCGACGCGCTCATGAGCGCGGTTGAAGCGCTGCGTATACACCCCGTTGAGCTGACGCATCCCCCGAGAGAGATTCCCATCGGGCGTCTCGAGCAGAACATGGTAGTGATTGCTCATCAGGCAGTAAGCATGCACCAGCCAATTGAAGCGCTCGCAAACCTGGCCGAGAACTACAAGCCAGTGCGCCCGATCGGTGTCATCGATGTAGATATCCTCGCCCCCATCGCCGCGCGAGGTGACGTGGTACAACGCTCCCGGGAACTCGAGTCTCAGCGGCCTGGCCATGCTTCAAGCATAGCGGATAGAACGGCGGAGGCAAGGAACAAGACCTGACCCCATCTCCTCCCCTTGTTCCGGCAAGGATACGGGAATGTCCTGCAGCGATACCTGTCGCCGCAGCCCGTCTCGGAGCTTCTCCGCCAGCTCCGCCGTGTGATCGAGACGGACCATCTCCGACAGCGGTAACGCAAAGCCATCGTCCGCGCCCGTCAGACCGAGTCGCTCCCGCCAGCCGCGGCTGGCCCAGCGACAGACCAGGTTGTCATCCACCACTGCCATTAGCACGGGAGCATCTACGAGCCATTTTGCATCCATGGACTCCCCCTCAAAATTTTGAGCATTAGACCACAGCTTCTTGCGGTCCACAAATTTCTGAGGCGATTGCTTTTCTATATCATATTGTTTTCGTTGAGACTTTTGTCCTGGCACGGGCTTTGCCCCATGGGGATTGTGCAACAAGACAGCCATCGACATCAGGCGACTACGCCCGCTGGCTGGATGGCCTGCGCACATCACGAACCCGGCCCCGATGGGGCGACAACAGAGACAGGAGTTTTGTCATGAAATCCATAAACACCCTGATTACCGCCGCATCCTTCATTGCCGCTGTCGCGGGCGCCCCCGCCGCGTTTGCCGTCGACGAATACAACGTCTCGGCCGGCACGACCCTCGCGGGCGAGCCCGTCGGGCTGCGCGGCAGCGACACTGTGGCGCTCGCCATCGGCCTCGGTCCCGTCGACGGACACGCCCGATTCACCCATGTGCAGGACGGGGTGGCCTACTACTTCGCCAGCGATGAAACGAAGGCCGCCTTCGCATCGAATCCGTCCGCTTACCTGCCGCAATACGGCGGCTACTGCGCGTTCGGCGTCGCCATCGGCAAGAAGCTCGACGCCAACCCGCGCTTTGCGGATATCGTCGACGGCAAGCTCTACGTGTTCCTCAACGCGGTTGCCTTCGCGAAGTACCAGGAAGACAAGGCCGGAACCCTCGCCAAAGCCGAGAAGAACTGGCCGGCGATGCATCACGTCGCCGTATCCCAGGTCAACAACCGCTGAGAGACATCGAGGAAGACATCCCTGGTGAGCCGCTGGCGGCGGTCGATGCCGCCGCCAGCGCCGCCAAACGCACCTGCCATCCCTCAGCGTTGGAACTTTGGCGAGACCGGACACGGATCGCCGTGCGCCGAGGACCAGGTTCCTGACGGGAGAACTCGCGATGAGCGCCAGGCAACGCAACCGCCTCACCAACATCAACCGGGGACTGATACTCGCCCTGACCCTGAGCGGCTTGCTGATGGACGGACCGCAGCTCGCCGACCTGCCCTGCACGCTCGCCCTGTTCGTGTGGCTGTGGCTGCCGCTCTGCACGCGCCTGGAGGCCCACCTGTTGCACTGGATCGACGGAAAACACCGCCGGGCAGACCGGCATGAAATCTCCACTTCCATTTAACACAACCGGTGACATACGCCACCACAGGGGACAGCCATGAACACTGAGGCAATCTCTCTCGAAGCAGTCGATCAGGGCGGATCGCCACCCGAGACGGAGCGGCGGCGCTTCGACGCGCTCGTACGGCGATATTCCCGCGACCTCCACCGCTTTGCCTACTGGCTCTCTCAGGACCACGCCCTGGTGGAGGATCTGGTTCAGGAGACCCTCCTCCGGGCCTGGCGTAAATTCCACAGACTGCGGGCCGACTCGGCGGCGAAGCATTGGCTGTTCACCATCCTGCGCCGAGAGCATGCGCGGCATTACGCCACCACGCGACCGCATGACAGCCTCGAGTCTCTCGACAGCCTTCCCGATCCCGTCCAAGGCTACGACACCTCCGCCGAGGCCTTCGTGCTGCGCCGTGCACTGGCTGCGCTGCCGGCGGAGTACCGCGAGCCTCTCGTCCTGCAGGTGCACTTCGGGCTCAATCTGAAGGAGATCGCGGAGGTCGTGGGCATCTCCAGTGCCGGCGTGGCGACCCGAGTGTTCCGGGCCCGCAAGAAGCTGCGCGAGGTGCTGGACTGAGTTTGCGGGAACGTTGCCGATGCCGTCGCTGCCGCAGACGCGGCCACGCCCGGTGCTGCGCGGACCGTGCATGGCGGCACTCCTGTGGCCGCCCGATCCGGACGTGCCCCATGCGCCTGAGCGCTCCTCGATGAAAGGAGAACGGGGAGAGGGACACGTCGTTCAGTTCTTGCGAGGGGAGTGCCTTGCTCCCCATCCCTGGGGGCAGACGACCCGACCCAGCGTCACAAGCTCCTTATACGCTAACGTCCGCGGATCGTCGCCGGCCGTATACAAAACGCTTACAACGCCTCGGGGCCTGAGCAGTCGGCGGACTTCGGATATCTAAGCTCAGCCTGCGCGAGGGACGACCGCAATCTTCGGATTCAATCACCAGAAAATGACTTTCCTCATGCGCACCGTTCGAAGAACGCCTCGGCCTGCTGGCCGACCGCGAGCTCACCGAGCGCGAGGATCGGCGCCTGAAGACCCGCCTGAGGCAGGCCAAGCTCAAGCAGAACGCCTGCATCGAGGATATCGACTAACGTGCCCCCAGGGGGCTCGACAAGGCCTTGATCCTGAGCCTCGCCTCCTGCCGTTGGCTCCGCGAGGGGCTCAACCTGCTCATCAACGGCCCCACCGGCGTGGGCACAAGACGTGGATCGCCTGCGCACTGGCGCAGAAGGCCTGCCGCGAGGGCTACACCGCCTTGTACCTATGCCTGCCCAGGCTCTTCGAGGAGCTCGCCCTCGCCCACGGCGACGGACGCTTCCCCAAGCTCATGGCGAGCCTCGCCAAGACCGACCTCATCATCCTCGACGACTGGGGACTGGCCAAGCTTAACACCGAGCAGCGCTGCGATCTCCTGGAGCTGCTCGATGACCGCCCCGGCCACCGTTCTACCCTGGTTACCAGCCAGGTACCCGTCGAGCACTGACACGAGGTCATCGGCGACCCCACCCTCGCCGACGCCATCCTCGACCGGCTCGTACACAACGCCTACCGGATCAACCTCAAGAGGGAGTCCATGCGCAAACGCAACGACAAATTGACGGATACCGCACCCGTCGAGTAACAATGCACCGTCCCGCGTCACTCGGCTCCGACCACCGGCCGCCTTGGCCTAGAACAACCGGTCGTCTTCACATGACCGCCTTCACGCCGGAATGGGCGATCGTCTTGCGTGGAAGCCGCATAGAGCCCCTGGAGGCTATCTCCAGTAGCCCGTGTGCCCGCACCCTCAACAGACGGAGCCGCTCGGCCAGTGCCACCGGAACAAGGCCTCGCGGCACCGCTCCTCGCTGCCATACTGACCCATGAGATCCGGAAGACTGAGACCCTTCAGAAACGGAGCCTGATTCTTGGCCATCACCATCCCCCTGTACTTCGCTCAGGTTCAGTATTCAGGAGGCACGGGCTCGAGAGCTGAGCCCTTGTGGTAATCAGATATTCTTCTTCAAGTAAGTTACAGACCTAGCGCGTCTAATGTTGTCCGGCACGAGCCGGGACCGAGACTATGTAGGCCTGGTTATGCCCAACACCTTAATGCGGTAGGTCAAGGTCGAGGGTTTGATCCCCAATAGCGCAGCGGCGCCATCCGGACCCCAAACGCGCCCGTCGGCATGCTGTAGAGCGGCGATCATGTTGGCCTTTTCCAGCTCCCGCATCTCCGCATCTGTAACGAAACCGGTCGCGTCAGACGGCGCCGGATCAGACACCGCATCCGCTCGGGTATGAGCCGCGTCTGTTATTGCCAGGTCGAAGCGTGCGCGACTGCCGGTACTCAGGATCACGGCACGTTCGACGATGTTTCTGAGTTCGCGGATGTTGCCCGGCCAGTGTCGACTCATGAGCTGCCTGACCTGCTGTTTCGACAGGTGCATCGGGTCGCGGCCGAAGTCCGTGCAGGTGCGCGCCAGGAAATGTTCGGCCAGCGGTCCGATATCTTCCCGGCGATCGCGTAGTGGAGGCACCAGGATCGGAAACACGCCCAACCGGTAATATAGATCCCCGCGAAACCGGCCGGCTTCTATCTCCGTTTCCAGGTCACGGTTGGTGGCCGCGACGACCCGGACGTCGACACTGACCGTGCGGTCATCACCCACCCTTTCGAACTCTCTTTCCTGCAGGGCGCGCAACAGCTTTCCCTGCAGATCCAACGGAATCTCGCCGACCTCGTCGAGAAACACCGTACCACCGTCGGCCAATTGCAGGCGCCCGACCCGGTCACGGTGTGCACCGGTGAAGGCGCCTTTCACATGACCGAAAAACTCGCTCTCGAAAAGCTCCTTGGGAATGGATGCACAGTTGACCTTGACCAGCGGCTTGTCGGCCCGTTCGCTCCTGTCATGGATGGCACGCGCGACCATCTCCTTGCCGACACCCGACTCGCCGAGGATCAGCACATTGGCAGGCGTCGCGGCTACGGCGTCGACCTGGGCCATAACGCGCTGCAGCGCGGCGCTGCTGCCGATGATCTCGCCGAAATCGGACCCGGCCCTTATTTCGTCACGCAGGTAGTCGCGTTCCTGCTCGAGCTGCTCTTTCAGGTGCGTTATCTCCTGAAACGCGGCCTCGCGCTGGCGCTCGATCTCCTTGCGTTGCGATATATCCCGAAACACCACGACTGCGCCCGCGATCTTGCCGCGGTGGCGAATCGGTGTACTGGTGTACTCGACCGGAACCGGCGCGCCGTCGACGCGCCAGAAAACCTCGTCATCGACACGATGCACTTCGCCGTCACGCAGCGCGGCATAGATAGGGCATTCGGTGTGCGGATAGGGCGTTCCGTCCGCATGCGAGTGGTGATGGACGTCGTGCGCCCGCTTTCCGATCATGTCTTCCGGATTCCAGCCTAGGATCTCTATGGATGCAGCATTCCCGAATGTACCCATGCCATCGCTGTCGAATCCATAGATTCCTTCGCCGGCCGCATCGAGTATCAGTTCGTGCATGGTGCGCAACCGCCGCAGCTCGTCGAGCGCGTTGTCCAGATAGGTGTTGCACGTGGCCGCCAGGCATAGACCGGTCGACCCTGACGCGAAGCGGACGGGCCAGGCCGACAGCAATCCCTCGGTGACGTCGCCTTGTTCCGGCAAGGATACGGGAATGTCCTGCAGCGATACCTGTCGCCGCAGCCCGTCTCGGAGCTTCTCCGCCAGCTCCGCCGTGTGATCGAGACGGACCATCTCCGACAGCGGTAAC
>JASFUT010000222.1:0-5827 GCA_050050175.1 Chromatiales bacterium | reverse complement strand
GAGCTGAGCTGCCGTGCGCCGTCCACGGAGTCGTCCATGGCCTTGAGGAGGGAGCTCACGACACCGCCTGCGGTGACGCAGCGCTCGGCCAGGTCGGCGGCGAAGGCGGCGTCCTGACCCGCGGGCAGCAGTTCCCGCGTCAGGTCCGACGCGCCCAGGCGATCGACCACGGCCTCAGGTTGCTCGGGAACCAGGCCCTTAAGATCCGGCCGGGTGAACACCCGGTAGCCGCCCACCGTGATCGTCTCGCTCCCGTCCATGGAGGCGATCGCCTCCTTTACCGCCGGCGCCAGGCGGGACTCGCGCACCAGCGCGAGCTGGGAGTCGATGACTACGCCGCGGGCGCCTCCGGAGATACAGGCCGCCGCGGTGTGGGAGCCGACGCCCCCCTGCACCCAGATCGGGGCCTCGACTTGCCGGACCAGGCGCTGGAGCAGCACGAAGGCCGTCTCCTCGCCGACCCGTCCGCCGGATTCCGTGCCCTTGGCGATCAGCCCGGCCGCGCCGGCCGACAAGGCATCGCTAGCCTCCTGCAGCGAGGTTACCTGGGCGAGCACAGTCCGTGGGGCCCAGTCGGCGACCGGATAGTCCGGCCCGGCCAGCACCACCACCGCATCTTCCGGAAGATCCTCGACGGCGACGCCGGGGCGCAGGAGCACACCGAACCGCCTGGGACGGCGGGCCACCAGGGAGTCGAGCGCGGTCGATGCCCCATGGGCATCGGTCCCCAGATCCAGCACTCCCAGGGCCTCGGTCTTCGACAGGGCGATCACGAGACCGGGATCAGGATTCTGGAATGGGCTGATCCCAATGATCTTAAAATCAAGCATTTCCGTCGGCATCTGGGGCGTGGGTGATCGGGAGTTGGGAACTCGATGAGCGGGCCTTTTTACCAGCCAGCCTGAACCTGGTCAATTCGATCATGGTCTTATGTACACCCTCGCTCCGGTGGGCGGCACTGGCAAAACAGACAGCGCGCCGACAGGTGCCGCGCGGTCGCTGCAGCACGACTTCAGTCTGACCGGCCGCGGCTCCGCTCACTCGGCCCAGGGCGCCAACCGGTTGGCGCCAGCGGCCTTGTTTCGCTCCGGGGATCTGCATGCCTGGGGGCCCCCGGCGTCCGCGTCCGCTCCCTGCGAATCTTCGCATCGCACGCGATGCGGGAACATGCGGCGATACAACTGCGCGCCGGGCCCGGTTGCGCAGCTGTGGTATCTTACCACGTCTTTTACACGACCATCAGGCAGTGAGATCACAAGGTGAAGACCCGACCCATACGGATGCTCTCAGGGCTGGCGCTCGTCGCGGCCGTCGCCGCTCTCTGGTATTACACCCGCCCGGAGCCCGTGGAGGTCGTGGTCGAGCCGATCGAGCGCGGGATGGTGGAGAGCACGGTTGCGAACACGCGGGCGGGCACGGTGGAGGCCTGCATGCGGGCCTTCCCGACGCCCAGCATCGGGGGCCAGATCGCCCGTCTCTCGGTCCGCGAGGGCCAGCTCGTCGAGAAGGGCGAGCTGCTGCTCGAGATCTGGAACGAAGACATCAAGGCCGAGGTGGCGCTGGCGCGCAGTGAGCGGGACGCGGCGGTGAGCAACGAGCGGGCGTCCTGCCTGCAGGCGCAGGTGGCACAGCGCGAGGCCGACCGTCTGGTCAAGCTGCAGAAGAAGGGGGTGGCCTCCGAGGAGCAGACGGACAAGCTGGTGACCGAGGCCAAGGCGGCCCAGGCCCAGTGCGAGGCGGCCGGCGCCAACGTGGAGGTCAGCACGTCCCGCGTGGGCGTCGCGGAAGCCAAGCTGGCCCGCACCCGTCTCCTGGCCCCCTTCTCGGGCATAGTGGCGGAGGTCACGGGGGAGCTCTCCCAGTACGTGACCCCGTCGCCGCCCGGCATCGCCACGCCCCCCATCGTCGACCTGATCGGGCTGGACTGCTTCTACGTCACCGCCCCCATCGACGAGGTGGACGCGCCCGGCATCACGCCCGGCATGCCGGCACGCATCACCCTGGACGCCTACGGCGACCTGGCCTTCGAGGGGCGGGTGCGGCGCGTGGCCCCCTACGTCCAGGCATTGGAGAAGCAGGCCCGCACCGTGGACGTGGAGGTGGAGTTCGTGCGCGAGGAGGACCGCCAGCGCCTGCTGGCGGGCTACAGCGCCGATGTCGAGATTATCCTCGAGGTCCACGAGAACACCCTGAGGGTTCCCACGGAGGCGGTGGCCGAGGGCGATCGGGTGTACGTGCTCACCGAGGACGGGGTGATCGACGAGCGCGACGTGAAGACCGGCCTCTCGAACTGGGACTACACCGAGGTCGTCGACGGGGTGGCCGCCGGCGAGCTGGTGGTCACATCCGTGGACCGCGAGGGCGTGGAGGACGGCGCCCCGGCGCGCCCGGAGACCCCGTCTCCGTGATCGAGCTCGAGGGGGTCGAGCGCACCTTCCTGCTCGGGGACGAGGAGGTGCATGCCCTGCGCGACATCAACCTGCGGTTCGAGGCCGGGGAGTACGTCGCGATCATGGGCTCGTCGGGATCGGGCAAGTCCACCATGCTCAACATCCTGGGCCTTCTGGATCGCCCGAACGCGGGCGACTACCGGCTCGACGGCGTGCGAACCACCACCCTGAGTGACGACGAGCAGGCGGACGTGCGGCGGCACAAGATCGGGTTCGTCTTCCAGTCCTTCCATCTGATCCCGCGCCTGACCGCGGCGGAGAACGTGGAGCTGCCGCTGATGCTGGCGGGCGTGGACATCGAGGAGCGGCGCGAGCGCGTGGACGCCGGCATGGAGACCATGGGGCTGACGGACCGGGCGCGCCATCGCCCGGACCAGCTCTCGGGGGGACAGCGCCAGCGGGTAGCCATCGCCCGGGCGGTGATCATGCAGCCCAGCATCATCCTGGCCGACGAGCCCACGGGGAACCTGGATCACGTCTCCGGGGGGGTGGTGATCGAGACGCTGGAGGCGCTCAACCGTCGGGGCATCACCCTGCTGGTGGTCACTCACGACCCCGAGGTGGGCGAGAAGGCGAGGCGCCAGATCCACATGACCGACGGGCGCATCGTCTCCGACAGCGCCAACCCCTGAGCCCGGCGCGCCTGCTCACCCGATGATCATCGAGGACGTCCTCCGCTACAGCGGCCGCTCCATCACCGGCTACAAGGTGCGCACGGCGCTGCTGCTGCTGGCCATGTCCATCGGTGTCGCCTCGGTGGTCATGCTCACCTCCCTGGGCGAGGGCGCGCGGCGCTACATCGTCGGCGAGTTCGCGGAGCTCGGCACCCACCTGCTGGTGGTCATGCCCGGGCGCTCGGAGACCACGGGCGGCGCGCCCCCCCTGCTCGGCACCACGCCGCGGGACCTCACGCTGGACGACGCCCTGGCGCTGTATCGCAGCCGGGCGGTGCGCTACGTCGCGCCCCTCACCCTGGGGTCGGCGCCAGCCTCCTGGCACGACCGCGAGCGCGAGATCAACGTGCTGGGCTCCACGCGCGAGCTCTACGAGGTCCGCCAGCTCAACGTCTCCCGGGGTCAGTTCCTGCCCGAGGGCGACCCCTCCCGCGCCGCCTCGGTGGCGGTCATCGGTCAGACGGTGAAGACCGAGCTGTTCGGCAACCGCAACGCCCTGGGAGAGTGGATAAGGCTCAATGACCGGCGCTTCCGGGTGATCGGCATCCTGGCCGACAAGGGTACCTCCATCGGCGTCGACTTCCGGGAGGTGGTGATCATCCCCGTGGCCTCGGCCCAGGCGCTGTTCAACACCTCGACGCTGCTGCGCATCCTGGTGGAGGCCCGCACACGCGAGGACGTGCCCCGGGCGGAGGACGCCATCCTCGACATCATCCAGGAGCGCCACGACGGCGAGGACGACGTCACGGTCATCGCCCAGGACGCGGTGCTTCACACATTCGACCGGATCTTCAAGGCGCTGACGCTCACCGTCGCGGGCATCGCGGCGATCAGCCTCGCCGTCGCCGGCATCCTGATCATGAACGTGATGCTGGTGTCCGTCTCTCAGCGGACCTCCGAGATCGGCCTGCTCAAGGCGGTCGGCGCGCGCCGCCGGCAGATCCTGGCGGTATTCCTTATGGAGTCGCTCCTTCTATCCCTGGCGGGGGCGGCGCTCGGCATCGTCGTCGCCCTGGTCGGGGCCTGGACCCTGGGGCGGGTGTTCCCGGACTTCCCGCTCCACATTCCGCTCTGGTCCTTCCTGAGCGCGGTGGGGGTGGCGCTGCTGACCGGCCTGGTGTTCGGCATCGCCCCCGCCCGCCGCGCCGCCGGTCTCGATCCGGTCTGGGCGCTGACCGGGAGGTAGGGGGTGAACGCAAGGGATTTCGCCCGTCTGTCCGCCAGCGCGCTGGTTACCCAGCGGATGCGCAGCTTCCTGACCGCGCTCGGGATCGCGGTCGGCATCGGCTCGGTGGTGCTGCTCACCTCCATCGGCGAGGGCGTGCACCGCTTCGTGCTCGCGGAGTTCACCCAGTTCGGGACCAACCTGGTGACCATCTCCCCGGGCAAGACCACCACCAAGGGCATCTCCGGGGGCATCATCGCCAACGTCCGGCCCCTCACCCTCGACGATGCCACGGCCCTGCAGCGAATCCGGCAGGTGCGCGCCGTGGTGCCCGTGGTGCAGGGCAACGCCCCCGTGGAGGCGGGCAACCGCCGCCGCCGCACCACGGTGCTCGGCGTGGGGCCGCAGATGCCCGAGCTCTGGCAGCTCGACGTGGCCCTGGGGCGCTTTCTCCCGGACGACGACCCGCGCGCCGCCCGCTCCTTCGTGGTGCTCGGCAGCCGCATGCGCAGCGAGCTGTTCGGCCAGCAGAACCCGCTGGGCCAGCTGATCCGCATCGCCAGCGAGCGCTACCGGGTGATCGGAGTCATGGAGTCAAAGGGGCAGATGCTCGGCTTCGACCTGGACGACACCGCGTTCATTCCGGCCGCGCGGGCGCTGTCGATGTTCAACCGCGAGAGCCTGATGGAAGTCGATCTGCTCTACGAGACCGGCGCAAGCTCGGCGGAGGTGGTGGACAAGGCCGAGAGCATCCTGCTTCGCCGCCACGGCAGCGAGGACTTCACCATCACCACGCAGGAGGAGATGCTCAAGACGCTGGGCTCCATCCTCAGCATCCTCACCCTCGCCGTCGGGGCCCTCGGCGGCATCTCGCTGCTGGTGGGCGGGGTCGGCATCCTCACCATCATGACCATCTCGGTGAACGAGCGTAAGGCGGAGATCGGGCTGTTCCGCGCCATCGGCGCCGAGCGCCGCCAGGTGCTCGCCCTGTTCCTCGGCGAGGCCGTGGTGCTCTCCGGCCTCGGCGGCATGGCCGGGCTGATTCTCGGCGCCGGAGGCGCCTGGCTCCTCGGCACCCTGGTGCCCGCCCTGCCCGTGCACACCCCCTGGTACTACGTCCTGATGGCCGAGGTGCTCGCCCTGATCGTCGGCCTGGTCGCCGGCGTGGTGCCCGCCCGGAACGCCGCCGCGCTTGACCCGGTGGTCGCGCTGCGGGCGGAGTAGCGTCGGGCCGGGACGGCCGGCCCCGAACCAGACCTTTTCTAACGGACAGCCTCAACGCACGGGCTCCGACCTCCCATCCGCCGGGATTCCAGAACCGCCCCGGTGCCGCCCCTCCTGTAGGAGCCGAGCCCCCTCGGCGAATAAGGCCTCTGGGACAGCGCGACCGTTGCCTGCGCAGGATCCCGTAGCCGGGTGCAGCGAAGCGGAGCCCGGGGAAATGCGGAACCCTGGGCCATGAGCCCCGGGTCGCCAACCCACCGCCCTGGCCCCGTAGGGCCGGCTTCAGCCGGCCAACCCCGTCCCGCCCAGATACC
>JASFUT010000221.1:0-5844 GCA_050050175.1 Chromatiales bacterium | reverse complement strand
GCGCAGCAGCGGGACCTTCTTCACCGCCCGCTCGCTGACGCCGGCGAAGGACTCGGCCTTGTCCAGGATCTCGGTCAGGAGGTCCCGGCTCAGGCCTTCGATGCTCAGGAAATGTCGCAGCCCGCCCTGGGTGTCGAGCTGCAGGTCGGGCGGGCCGCTCATCGCCCGCTGCTCCGGCGGCCGGAATCCGCGAGCATGGCACGGGCCTCCCGCTTCGAGCCGCTTACCACCAGGGCGAGGGGCTCGGGCCCGGTGAGGGTGATGTGCTGCTCCGGCGCCAGGCTGGGCCGCAGCCCGACCACCGCGGGCTCGATGGGCAGCTCCCGGCCGCTGCGCTCGACCAGGGTGGCCAGCATCACCGATCCCGGCCGGCCGTAGTCGAAGATCTCATTCAGCGCGGCGCGGATCGTCCGGCCGGTCTGCAGCACGTCGTCGACCAGAATGATGTGTCGCTCGTCGACGGCGAAGGGGATGCTCGACGGCCGGACCTGGGGATTCATCCCGATGCGGGTGAAGTCGTCGCGGTAGAAGGAGATGTCGAGCGCGCCGAGCGGCTCCTCGATGCCGAGAAGGGCATGCAGCCGCTCCGCCACCCACACCCCGCCGGTATGTATGCCGATCATGACCGGGCCGGCGACGTCGCGTGCGCTGAGCCGCGACCGCAGCTCATCGGCCATGCGCTGCAGGCGGCCGTCGATCTCGGCCGCATGCATCAGGACCTCAGGTGCTTGTCTCACTCAACCAGGTCTCCAGGATCAGCTTGGCGGCCTGCGCGTCCACGTCCCCGCTCCGTTGTCCGGCGGCGGCCAGGAGATGCTCCGCCTCCAGGGACGTCAGGCGCTCGTCCACCAGGTGGACCGGCAGGCGGAACCGGCCCTCGAGCTGGCGGGCGAAGCGCCGGGCCCGGGCCGCGACCTCCGCCTCGGTGTCGTCCATGTTGAACGGGAGCCCAACCACCAGCCCCTCGGGCCGCCAGGTGTCGATCAGCCCCGCAATGCGCGCCCAGTCCGGGCGCTGACGGACGGCCGTCAGGGTGCCCAGGGGGGAGGCGGTGCGGGTGATCGTCTGACCCACCGCCACGCCGATGCGTCGCGTGCCGAAATCGAACCCGAGCCAGGTTGCCATCGCACGCCGTCCACCGGAGCTCAGGCGTGTCCTGCGTCACCCGAGAGCAGGTTGAGGTCGACGCCGAGCAGCATGGCCGCCGCCTGCCAGCGCTGCTCGGTGGCCAGCTCGAAGATGATCTGCGAATCGGCCGGTCCGCTCAGCCAGGCGTTGGCGGTGATCTCGCTCTCGAGCTGGCCTTCGCCCCACCCCGCGTATCCGAGGGCCACCAGACTGCGCTTCGGCCCCCGCCCGCGGGCCATCGCCTCGAGGATGTCGCGCGAGGTGGTCACGCTGATGTCGTCGGTGATCTGCAGGGTGGAGTCCCAGGCCTGGTCGCCGCTGTGCAGCACGAAGCCGCGCTCCGTCTGCACGGGCCCGCCCACGAAGACGGGCCGCTGGCGGATTGCCTCCGGAGCGTCCTGTATCTCCATCTGATCCAGCACGTCACCGAGGTCGAGCCCCATCGGCCGGTTCACCACTATGCCCATGGCGCCGTGATCGTTGTGCTCGCAGATATAGGTCACCGTGCGCGAGAAATTGGGATCCTCGAGCCCCGGCATGGCAATGAGGAAATGATTGGTGAGGTAGGCCGCATCGTCCATGCGGATAGTATCCGGTCCCGTGCGGTGTGCCGCAAGGGCCGGCGGTCACTGCCCCGATACGAGCTGATCGTCGCTGGTGTATCGGAAGGTTCGGGTGATGTCGAGGATGTCGGTTTCCTTGGCGATGTCCTCCGGGAAGGGCGCGAACGGGGCGGCCAGGCGAACCGCCCGGATCGCCGCGTCGTCCAGCACCTTGATGCCAGAGGAGGTGAGGATCCTCACCCGCTCCACGCTGCCGTCGGAGCGCACGGCGCAGTGCACGACGAGCGTGCCGTATAGCCGCCCCCTCTTGGCCTCCTCGGGATAGTTGAGGTTGCCGATGCGCTCCACCTTCTTGCGCCAGGCCTCCAGGTAGAACGCGTACCTGTACTCCTGGGTGCTGGCGCTGACGTACTTGCGCCGCGGCCGCTTCGCATAGGCGCGGGTCTTTCGGTCCAGCTCTGCGGTGATGCGCGCGATCTCCTGGCTGCGCTGGGCGAGGAGCTCGGCGGCGGTGGGCTTGGTCTCGGTGGGCTCGGGCGGCTTGGGTGTTTCACTCGCCGCGGGGCGCGGCGAGTCGTCCACCGTGATGACTTTGCGCTCGGCCGGCGGAGGCTCCGGGGTGCCTGAGCTCTGGGTCTCCCGCGCCGCCTCCTCCCGCGGGCGCACCGGCGGAGGGCTGGGCTCCGCTGTCGGCTTGACCTTCTCCTCCTCCGATCCGCCCCCCTGCTGGCTGGCCTGGGCCAGGAAGTCCGCGTCCTCGGGCTCCTCGGGCTCGCGCAGGTGCCGGACCACCGTGATCTCCAGGGACTGCTCCGCCGAAGGCGTCTCCGGCGTGACCGCCTGGAAGCTGACGCCGAGGATCACCGCGGCATGCAGGCCTGCGGCGAGGAACAGCGCGATTCCCAGTCGGTCGTCCGCGCTGAGGGTCCTGGACCCGTTCGCAAGGAAAGGGATCAATTCGGTGCGCCGTCCTCGGTGATCAGCGGCGGGCTCAGCCGGATCGCTCGCGGAGGTGACAGAAAATTCAAACGCTTCTCCATGGCGGGGTTCATGTGCAGCACCCCGTCGTCGTCGACCAGCAGGACGTAGCGGATGCCCATGCGCCGGGCGATCTCGTACCATCGGTCGGGTCCAGCCACGAACAGGGCGGTTGCCGCCGCATCGGCGGTGGTCGCGTCGTCATGCAGCACGGTCACCGATCGCGCCCCCTGGGCTGGATACCCGGTCCGCGGATCGATGATGTGGTGGTAGCTCTTGCCGTCGCAGGCGTATCTGCGCTCGTAGTCGCCGGAGGTGAACACGCTCTCGTCGCCGGAGACGTGCACGGTGGCGAATACGCCGGTTCCGGTGGGACGGCGGATGGCGATGCGCCAGGGCTGGCCGTCACGCGAGCCGATAGCCCGAAGGTCGCCCCCGGCGTTGACGATTGCGTTCTTGATGCCCATCTCCTTGAGGTGCTCGATGGCCATGTCGATGCCGTAGCCCTTGCCGAAGGCGCCGAAATCAAGCTGGACCGCGGGGTTGGTCGATCTCAGGGTGATGCCGTCGATCAGGATGTCGCTCATCTGAGGATCGCTTGCGACCAGGTCCGCGATCTCCTCGGGCGAGGGCGGGTCCACGCAATGGGGCTCGTCGCTGTGAAAGCCCCAGCGCTCGATCAGCTTGCCTATGGCCGGATTGAACAGCCCGTCGCTCTGCGCGGACAGCGTCTTGCCCCGCTCTATGAGCGGCAGCACCGAAGGAGGGGCGGCGAAGGGTTCGCCGGTCTGGAGAAGGCGGTTGGTCCGCCCGAGCGGGCCCGGATCCCAGGCGTGCCAGGCGTGGTGCATGAACGCGAAGTCTTCGGCTATCTGCTGGGAGGCGCGCTCGGCCTTGTCGCGCGGAACGCCGAGGATGCTGATGTCCACCAGGGTCCCGAAGGCGAGGATGCGCGAGTTCAGCACCGGGTTGGTCCGGGTGCAGCCTGCGCCGGCCAGCGCTGCCAGGAGCAGGGCGGCCACAAGGCGACGGGCCCGGCGGATGGTCGATCCTCGGATCATGGGGTCAGCTTCGCTTCGATGCGGTCCAGGAGATTTCCTGCGACGTTCAGACCGAACTGGCTGTCGAGCTCCCGGATGCACGTCGGGCTGGTCACGTTGATTTCGGTGAGGTAGTCGCCGATCACATCGAGGCCGGCGAAGAGAATGCCGCGCTCGCGCAGCGCCGGCCCGACCTCGGCCGCGATCCAGGCGTCCTGTTCCGACAGCGGCTGGCCTATGCCGGTTCCCCCCGCGGCGAGGTTTCCGCGGGTCTCGCCCGGCTTGGGAATCCTTGCGAGACAGTACGGTACCGGCTCACCGTCCACGAGCAGGATCCGCTTGTCGCCCTGCGTGATCTCCGGGATGAACCGCTGTGCCATCGCGTATCGGGTGCCATGCAGGGTCAGGGTCTCGATGATCACGTTGGTGTTCGGGTCGCCCTCCCGGGTGCGGAACACCGATGCGCCCCCCATGCCGCCCAGCGGCTTGAGGATGATGTCCTTCTGCTCGGACAGGAAGTCCAGGAAGCGCTGACGGTCCCGCGTCACCAGAGTCGCAGGGGAGCATTGGGGGAACCACGCGGTAAACAACTTCTCGTTTGCGTCGCGCAGGCTCCGTGGATCGTTCACCACCAGTACGCCCCGCATCTGCGCCCGCTCGAGGATGTAGGTCGAGTAGACGTACTCCATGTCGAAGGGCGGATCCTTGCGCATCAGCACGGCATCGAGCTCGTCGAGGGGCGATGTACGCTCGCCGACGAGCCGGAACCATCGGCCCGGATCCTCTTCGACGGTCAACGCCCGCATGCGGGCCCAGGCCCGGCCGTCGCGCATGACGAGGTCGGCCATCTCCATGTACCACAGATCCCACCCACGCGCCTGGGCTTCCAGGACCATGGCGAAGGTGCTGTCTTTGCGTATGGCGATGGATCCGATCGGGTCCATCACCACCCCCAGGCTCAGGCTCATGGAGTGGGTCGTCGCGCGTCGGGTGGATGCCAGCCGGGGATTGTCCGATCATCGCGTCCCGCCGACAAGGGCACGACCGTCGAAAACCCATTGCGCCCGGATCCCGGTGCGCGGCGAGCGCGCCCCGCCGCGGAGCTCGAACGCCTCCTAGGAGGCATCTCCAATCGACTGTTTTGAATCGGGTTCCGCGGCGCATGCCGGCAGTTGCAGTGTTGGACTTCAGTTGGTATTGTCATGAGCAGGGGCGGCCTCCAACAAGCAAAGACCAAGGTCCAATCACAACGCCCCGATGGTGACGGCTCCGCCCGCAGGGTCTCCGCCGTGCACCTGGCTCAGGAGGATGGAATTGAAGCTCGTCCGAGCATCCCTGGTCCCGCTCGTCGGTCCACCCCGAGCCGTTCTTCCCCCTGTATCCACCGCCGCCCCCACCCGGATCGAGCACCGACTGTGCCGGGACGACGGGCCGTCGGCGATCCGCGCTCCAGCCCCTCGTGCGGCGCGCGCCCGGCTCACCGCTCGGGCCGTCGCGCTCGACCCGGGCTGCGGTGCGGAGACGGGGCTCGAGAAAGGTTGCTGCGGCGTTTGAAAATGCACCTAAAATCCGCTGGCCGATCAGAAAATGTACTATCATCGACGGAGTACCGAAGAAGAGCGAGTCCAGGTTCGCGGGGCAACCACGACGTGGACGGAGGCGCCTGTGTGCAGCACGGCGATCCCCTTGCATACACCTACAGAGAGACGCGCCCGAGCGGCCGCTCGCAATCGACACGGGGGCGGCTGTGACGGGTGACCAGGACGTGGAGCTTTCCGGACTCAAGGTGATGGTCATCGACGACAGCAAGACGATTCGTCGAACCGCGGAGACTCTTCTCAAGAAAGCGGGGTGCGAGGTCTTCACCGCCACCGACGGCTTCGAGGCGCTGGCGATGATCGCCGACAATCAGCCGGAGGTGATCTTCGTCGATATCATGATGCCGAGGCTGGACGGTTATCAGACCTGCGCGCTGATCAAGCACAATCCGGCATTCCGGGACACGCCCGTCATCATGCTGTCCAGCAAGGACGGGCTGTTCGACCGGGCGCGGGGACGGATCGTCGGCTCGGAGCAATATCTGACAAAGCCGTTCACCAAAGAAGAGCTGCTGAGCGTGGTCCGCCAGTACGCGG
>JASFUT010000220.1:0-5910 GCA_050050175.1 Chromatiales bacterium | reverse complement strand
CCGCCCTGGGAAAGGCGAGCGCTCTCGGCGACAACGCCCTCCCCGAGCCCGCTTCGGCCAGAGGGCTGGCCTCCCACAGCGGGCATGGCTACCACTGCTGAGGCGGGCCCGACCGGTGGCAGGCGAGCCCTCTAGGCGAACGCCGTCTCACCGACCGGGTGCCTGATGATTCATGGGGCTGGTAGCATCATGCGTCTTTTGCGGCCCGAGTGCCTGCATCCTGGAGCGAGTTCCTTGCCGTACTGGCGCCTGTCCGGCTTCTACTTCTTCTACTTCGGTGCACTGGGGGCCCTGATCCCGTTCTGGGGTCTCTACCTCAAGAACCGTGGCTTCAGCTCGGCCGCCATCGGCGAGTTGATGGCCATTCTCATGGCGACCAAGATCATCGCCCCGAACATCTGGGGGTGGATCTCGGACCACACGGGCCGTCGTATGCCCGTCGTGAGGCTGGCCTCGCTGCTGGCGACCCTGACCTTCGCCGGGGTGTACGGGGTGCAAGGCTTCTGGGGGCTGGCGCTCGTCATGTCCCTGTTCAGCTTCTTCTGGAACGCGTCCCTGCCACAGCTCGAGGCCGTGACCTTCAGCTTCCTGGGCCGCGAGGCCTCCCGCTACGCCCGGATTCGGCTCTGGGGGTCCATCGGCTTCATTCTGACGGTGACGGGCCTCGGGGCGGCGCTCGACCTCATCGGCATCGAGACGGTCCCGGCAGTGGTCCTGACCCTGTTTGCCGGGATCTGGGTGGTGAGCCTGGCGGTGCCCGAGCAGCCGCCCAGGGACCTTCCGGAGGGGCAGGGCTCCCTCTGGGCGGTGCTCCGTCGACCGGAGATTCTGGCTTTCTTCGCGGTCTGCTTCCTGATGCAGGCGAGCCACGGGGCCTACTACGCCTTCTACTCGATCCATCTGGAGAATCAGGGCTACGCCAGCGGCACCATAGGCGCGCTATGGGCGCTCGGCGTGGTGGCGGAGGTGGCCTTGTTTCTGGGGATGCACCGCGTCCTCCACCGGTTCGGGGCCCGGCAGGTGGTCCTGGCGTCCCTCGCGCTGGCGGCGCTGCGCTGGGTGCTGATCGGGGGCCTCACGGACGTCTTCTGGGTCCTGGTGCTCGCACAGATCCTGCACGCCGCCACCTTCGGCAGCTTCCACGCCGCGGCGATCTACCTGGTCCACCACTATTTCGTAGGGCGCCACCAGGTGCGCGGTCAGGCGGTCTACAGCAGCGCGAGCTTCGGGGCCGGCGGCGCGCTGGGCAGCCTGTCTGCGGGCTGGATGTGGGACGGCGCAGGGCCCCTGGCCACCTTTCTGGTATCTGCCGCAGCGGCGGCGCTCGCCCTGGCGGTGGCCTGGCGGTGGGTGGACCGGGGTCCTGATTCAGCTCCCGCCGTGCAAAGGCCTGCTCGATAGCCGTGCGCCAACGCGGCGCCGGGGAGGCGGGCATTCGGTGAGGCCGCAGTCGCCGAGGGGGCTCGGCTCCTACGGGACGCGTTGGGCTTCGGGGGTGGGGGCGGCCTGCCCGGAACGGCCTGCCGGGCCGGCGCTGCAGGTGTCGATCATGGCCTGGGCCGCATTCGACAGGGTGGCGCCCTCCCGGGTGACCGCTCCGAGCCGGCGGCGGAGGTCCAGACCCTGAACCGAGACCTCCACGACCTCGCCGTCGAGCATCGTGTGCGGAAGGAGCGTCCAGCCCAGGCCGGTCGCTGCGAGCATCTTCAGGGTCTCCAGGTAGTTGGTTGACATGGCCACCCGAAGGGCGAGGCCCGCTTCGGCGACGACGCGGTCAAGGATCCCACGGGTGTACGTGGCGGGGCTGGGGAGCACGGCGGGGTGGGCGGCCAGCTCCCCCAGCCGGGCCGAGGCGGTCCCGGCAAGTGGGTGATCCGGACCGACAACGAAGCGCAGTCGGTCCTCCCAGAGATCCTTTGCCCGAAGCCTTCGGGGGTGGTCGGGCAGGGTTACGATCGCCAGCTCGAGCTCACCGAGCTCCACCTCCCGGCACGCCGACTCCGAGTCCATGAAACGTATGTCCAGGCGGACGCCGGGGAAGCGGCGGGTGTAGGCCTTCAGCGCTCGGGGCAGGCGATGCAGCCCCACATGGTGGCTGGTGCCCATCACCAGGGTGCCCTCCACCCGGGCGGAGATGTTCGCGACCAGACGCTTTATGTCGGCCGCCTCGTTGACCAGCCGCCGCGCCAGCGGCTCCAGGGCGCGCCCGGCATCGGTGAGGCGGACCCTGCGGCTGCTACGGTCGAACAGGGCCGTCCCGAGCTCCTCCTCGAGGGCGGCGATGCGTTTGCTCACTGCGGGCTGGGTGACGAACAGCCGCCGGGCAGCCCCCGAGAACGACCCGCTATATGCGACTTCAATAAAAGCCTGTAATAGAATGATATCCATATTTTATATTTCACGCCGCTTCGTCGAAAGGGCGTGTGATCGGGGGTGCGGCCACGGCTCTTTTCGCAGTCGATCCCCGCGGTTCTCCCTCTGGTTTTGCCTCTGTCTTGCGGGGTCCGGTCGTCCCGGATCGCCCTCCGCGCCACCCGCCTGACCGGATCCTGGCGGGGTGCGGGGTTCCGATTGAGCACATGGGGCCTCCTCGGCCCACCTCCCTACGGCGTGATGTGGTCGACGGAGAGACAGCAGTTATATTCCAGAATAGCATTCATCCTATGAAAAAGATGAATTTGAGTTATATCAGTTGGGCGCCTATGTTGTCACCATGGCAGCGGAGGAGACGGCGATGACGCCCAGGACGCTCTACGACAAGCTCTGGGACTCCCACGTGGTGCGCTCCGACCCCGGGGGCACCGCGCTGCTGTACATCGATCGACACCTGGTCCACGAGGTGACCTCGCCGCAGGCCTTCGAGGGCCTGCGCCTCGCCGGTCGCCGGCCGTGGAGGGCGAGTGCCAACCTGGCGACCCCGGACCACAATGTGCCGACCACGAAGCGCAGTGCGGGCATCGCCGATCCGGTCTCCCGCATCCAGGTGGAGACCCTGGACCGGAACTGCGCCGAGTTCGGCATCACGGAGTTCCGGATGGACGACGTCCGCCAGGGCATCGTGCACGTGGTCGGCCCTGAGCAGGGCGCGACCTTGCCGGGGATGACCGTGGTGTGCGGCGACTCCCACACCTCGACCCACGGCGCCGTCGGCGCCCTGGCGTTCGGCATCGGCACCTCGGAGGTGGAGCACGTGCTGGCCACCCAGTGCCTGATCCAGACCAAGTCGCGGTCCATGCTGGTGAGCGTGGACGGACGGGTCGGGCCGGGCGTCACGGCAAAGGACATCGTGCTGGCGATCATCGGCGAGATCGGCACCGCGGGGGGCACGGGCTACGCCATCGAGTTCGCGGGCGAGGCGATCCGGGACCTGTCCGTGGAAGGGCGTATGACCGTCTGCAACATGGCCATCGAAGCCGGCGCCCGCGCGGGGTTCGTGGCGGTGGACGACAAGACGATCGACTACATGGCAAGCCGACCGTACGGCCCCAGGGGCGAGCTCTGGGATCAGGCGGCGGGCTACTGGCGCACCCTGCACAGCGACGAGGGTGCGCGTTTCGACAAGGTGGTCCGGATCGACGCCGCTGCGGTCAAGCCCCAGGTGACCTGGGGGACCTCGCCGGAGATGGTCGTGCCGGTGGATGGGACGGTGCCGGACCCGGGCGCGCTGGACGACGCGGTCAAAGCCGAGGGCTGGCGCCGCGCGCTGGAGTATATGGGGCTGGAGCCCGGGACGCCGATCACCGGAATCGCCGTGGACAAGGTCTTCATCGGCTCGTGCACCAACTCCCGGATCGAGGACCTCCGGGCCGCGGCGAAGGTGGCTCGCGGGCGACGTGTGGCCGACGGGGTCCGGCTGGCCATGGTGGTGCCCGGGTCCGGCCTCGTGAAGGCCCAGGCAGAGGCGGAGGGGCTGGACCGCGTGTTCCTCGATGCGGGCTTCGAGTGGCGCGAGCCGGGCTGCTCCATGTGTCTCGCCATGAATGCCGATCGCCTCGAGCCCGGCGAGCGCTGCGCGTCCACGTCCAACCGGAACTTCGAGGGACGTCAGGGCAAGGGCGGGCGCACCCACCTGGTGAGCCCCGCCATGGCGGCCGCTGCGGCGGTGGCCGGTCATTTCGTCGACGTCAGGGATCTATGAACTGCATCGGGTGCCGATAGGCGAGTCCTTTCGTGCCTGGCGGTTAGGCAATCGGAGAGAGACAGGTGGAAAAGTTCGAGACCTTCACCGGCATCGTCTGCCCGCTGGACCGTTCCAACGTGGACACCGACGCCATCATCCCGAAGCAGTTCCTCAAGTCCATCAAGCGAACCGGGTTCGGGCCGAACCTCTTCGACGAATGGCGCTACCTGGACCACGGGGAGCCCGGCATGGACAACAGCAAGCGGCCCTTGAACCCGGACTTCGTGCTCAACGAGCCGCGTTACCGGGGCGCCAGCATCCTGCTCGCCCGCGCCAACTTCGGCTGCGGGTCGTCCCGTGAGCACGCGCCTTGGGCGCTGCTGGACTATGGCTTTCGCGTGATCATCGCCCCGAGCTTTGCTGACATTTTCTTCAATAACTGCTTCAAAAACGGTATATTACCAATTGTTTTAGAAGCAAAAATCGTCGATAGGTTTTTTGTGCTGGCCGGAGACGAGAAAGCCCTGGAACTGACCGTAGACCTGGAGGCGCAGGAGCTGAGGCTGCCGGGCGGCGAGGTGATTGGCTTCGAGGTGGACGGGTTCCGCAGGCACTGCCTCCTGGAAGGGCTCGACGACATCGGCCTCACCCTGCAGCACGTGGACGAGATCCGGGCCTACGAGGCGCGGCGCCGCCGGGAGGCCCCCTGGCTCTTCCAGTGATCCGGCCGGTCTCGAGGCATGCGGCGGAGGCGCCGAGGACCTCGACCTGCGCGTCCGCCGGCTTCCGGCCGGGCCGGATAGGGTTGGGGTCCGGGCCGATCGTACCGATACGCGGTACCTTGGCGCATCCGGCGCCCTGAGGGTTATTCGCAATGGGGTTCGAAGGGGAGACGACAAGTGAGTAAGAAGATACTGGTATTGCCTGGCGACGGCATCGGTCCCGAGATCGTGGCCGAGGCCCTCAAGGTGCTGGAGGTCCTGCGCGGCGAGCTCGGGCTGGACATCGAGCTCGAGCAGGCGCTGGTGGGCGGTGCGGCCATCGACGCCGAAGGCGACCCCCTGCCCGAATCGACCCTGGATCTGGCCAAGGCTGCCGACGCCGTGCTGCTGGGCGCGGTCGGAGGGCCGAAGTGGGAGGCCCTGGACTTCAGTATCCGACCGGAACGGGGGCTGCTCGGGCTGCGCTCGGGCCTCGGACTCTTCGCCAATCTGCGCCCCGCCATCCTCTACCCCCAGCTCGCGGGCGCTTCGAGCCTCAAGCCCGAGATCGTCTCGGGGCTGGACATCATGATCGTGCGTGAGCTCACGGGTGGTATCTACTTCGGTCAGCCGCGGGGGGTGCGCGCTCTGGAGAACGGGCAACGCCAGGGGATCAACACGCTCGCCTACAGCGAGGGCGAGATCGAGCGCATCGTGCGTGCCGCCTGCGACATCGCCATGAAGCGCTCCAGGCGCCTGTGCTCGGTGGACAAGGCCAACGTACTCGAGAGCACCGAGCTGTGGCGGGACGTGGCCATCGGCGTGGTCGAGTCGGAGTATCCGGAGATCGAGCTCAGCCACATGTACGTGGACAACGCCGCCATGCAGCTGGTGCGCTGGCCCAAGCAGTTCGATGTGATCGTCACCACCAACATGTTCGGCGACATCCTCTCGGACGAGGCCGCCATGCTCACCGGCTCCATCGGCATGCTGCCCTCGGCGTCCCTGAACGAGACGCGGCAGGGCATGTACGAGCCGATCCACGGCTCGGCCCCGGACATCGTCGGCAGGGGGATTGCCAACCCGCTG
>JASFUT010000219.1:0-5911 GCA_050050175.1 Chromatiales bacterium | reverse complement strand
GGCGATGACGGCGGCCGCCAGACTGCCGTACAGGCGGTCCTGCGCGGGCACATCGCCCAGCAGGCGCCCGATCATCGACTTGCGCGAGACCCCCGCCAGGACGGGCAGGCCGGAGTCGACGAGCGCGTCCAGGTGCTTCAGCAAGCTTAGATTGTGCCCCAGTGTCTTGCCGAAACCGAAGCCCGGATCCAGCACCAGGCGATTGCGGGATATGCCGGCCGCCTCGCAGGCCTGCACCCGCTCGGCGAGGAACGCCCTGACCTCCGCCACCACGTCCGCGTAGTGCGGATCCCGCTGCATGGTGCGCGGCTCCCCCTGCATGTGCATCAGGCAAACGGGCAGGCCGGATTCGGACGCGGCAACCAGGGCGCCCGGCGCGCGCAGCGCCATGACGTCGTTGATCATGCCCGCACCCGCGGCGGCCGCCGCCCGCATCACCTCGGGCTTGGAGGTGTCCACCGACAGGGGCACCGGCAGCTCCGCCGCCAGCCGCTCCACCAGCGGCACGACCCGGTCGAGCTCCTCCTGGACCGGAACCGCCTGCGCCCCGGGGCGCGTGGACTCCCCTCCGATATCCACGAGGTCCGCACCCGCCTCCACCATCCGGCGGGCGTGCCCGGCAGCCTTGGCTGGCGAGACGAAAGAACCCCCGTCCGAGAAGGAATCGGGGGTCACATTGAGTATGCCCATCACCCGGGGCCGGGAGAGGTCGAGCATCCTGCCCGCACAGTCCAGCCACGGCCCCTCCGCCTCGGCCATCGTCGTCCGGAGGGTTCCCGCGGCGACGTCAGTGCTGCTTGGCGGGGCCGCCGATGGGGCCGCCCTCGCTCGGCTTCTCCTGGGGGGGCTTGTCGCCCGCGGCGGCGGTACCGCCGGACGGCGGCGAGCTGTCCTCCCAGTCCGCGGGCGGACGCGGGGAGCGGCCGGACATGATGTCGTCGATCTGCTTCTCGTCGATCGTCTCGTACTTGATCAGCGCGTCGGCCATGGTATGGAGCTTTTCCAGGTTCTCCGTGAGCAGACTCCGGGCACGGCCGTAGTTGCGGTCGATCACCGAGCGGATCTCGCCGTCGATGGCATGGGCGGTCTCGTCCGAGACGTTCTTGTGCTGGGTCACGGACCGGCCGAGGAACACCTCCTCCTCGTCCTCGCCGTAGCTGAGCGGCCCCAGCTTGTCCGACAGGCCCCACCGGGTGACCATGTTGCGGGCGATCTCGGTGGCGCGCTTGATGTCGTTCGAGGCCCCGGTAGTCACGTTGTCACCGCCGAAGATGATCTCCTCGGCGATCCGGCCGCCGAACAGGCTGGAGATCTGACTCTCCAGATGCTCCTTGCTGTGGCTGTACCTGTCTTCCTCCGGGAGGAACATGGTCACGCCCAGCGCCCGCCCACGCGGAATGATGCTCACCTTGTAGACCGGGTCGTGGGAAGGCACCAGCCGTCCGACGATGGCGTGTCCCGCCTCGTGGTAGGCGGTAAGCTTCTTCTCGTCGTCGTTCATCACCATGGAGCGGCGCTCCGCACCCATGATGATCTTGTCCTTGGCGCGCTCGAAGTCCTCCATGTCCACCAGCCGCTTGTTGCCGCGTGCGGCGAACAGGGCGGCCTCGTTCACCAGGTTGGCCAGATCCGCTCCGGAGAAGCCGGGCGTGCCGCGGGCGATATTGGTGGCGTTGACGTCCTCGGACAGAGGCACTTTGCGCATGTGTACCTTCAGGATGTGCTCGCGCCCGCGCAGGTCCGGCAGGGGCACCACCACCTGACGGTCGAAACGGCCCGGGCGCAGCAGCGCCGGGTCGAGCACGTCCGGTCGGTTCGTGGCGGCGATGACGATGACGCCCTCGGTGCCCTCGAAGCCGTCCATCTCCACCAGCAGCTGGTTGAGGGTCTGCTCGCGCTCGTCGTGCCCACCGCCCAGACCGGCCCCGCGGTGACGCCCCACCGCGTCGATCTCATCGATGAAGATGATGCAGGGGGCATGCTTCTTGGCCTGCTCGAACATGTCGCGCACCCGCGACGCGCCCACGCCGACGAACATCTCGACGAAGTCGGAGCCGGAGATGGTGAAGAAGGGCACCTTGGCCTCGCCGGCGATGGCCTTGGCGAGCAGGGTCTTGCCGGTGCCCGGCGGCCCGACCATCAGGACGCCTTTGGGGATCTTGCCGCCCAGCTTCTGGAACTTGCCCGGGTCGCGCAGGAACTCCACGAGCTCCGCCACTTCGTCCTTGGCTTCCTCCACGCCGGCGACGTCGGCGAAGGTGATCTTCACCTGATCCTCACTCAGCATCCGGGCCTTGCTCTTGCCGAAGGACATGGCGCCCCGGCCGCCCCCGCCGCCCTGCATCTGGCGCATGAAGAAGATCCACAGGCCGATCAGAACGAACAGCGGGAACCAGTTGATCAGGATCTGCGTCAGCACGCCGGGCTTGTCCGGCGGACCGGCGACGATCTCGACGTCATTGTTGATCAGGTCGCTGACCAGGGCATCATCACCCGGACTGTACGTGGAGAAGGGCACGCCCGATGTGGTTACCCCGGCGATGTCGCGGCCCTTGATGGTGACCTGCTCCACCTGGCCCTGCTGCACCTGATCCAGGAACTGGGAATAGGGGATGGTGTGCGACTTGGAGGTCTGCGAGGTGAAGTTGTTGAACACCGTCATCAGGACGATGGCGATGATCACCCAGAGGATGATGTTCTTGGCCATGTCGTTCAAGGCTCGCTACCTCCACCTGCGCGCGCGAACGCGCCATTTCACCAGAAATTAATGACAGTTCGGATTAGTAACCCTACTACAGCCCGAAGTTCCCTGCTACCAGATAGACCTCGCGGCTTTTCGGCCGTGATGCCTTGGGCTTGCGGATGACCACTCGTCCGAATTCCGCCCGCAGCGCCTGCAGAAACTGGTCGAAGCCCTCTCCCTGGAATACCTTCACGACCAATCCGCCCCCCGGACTCAGAACGTCGCGGGCGAAGTCCAGAGCAAGCTCCGCGAGATACATGGCGCGGGGCTGGTCGACCGCTGCCATACCGCTGACATTGGGCGCCATGTCGGAGATTACAAGATTGACCGGGCCCCCCCCGAGGCGCTCGCGCAGCCGCGCCAGAACCTCGGTCTCACGGAAGTCGCCCTGCATGCGCTCCACGCCCTCGAGAGGCTCGATCTCCAGCAGATCAAGGGCGATCACCCGCCCTTTCGGACCCAGGATGCGGCCGGCCACCTGGGACCAGCCGCCGGGAGCGGCGCCCAGATCCACCACCACCTGACCGGGCCGCAGGACCCTGTCCCGCTCCTGGATCTCGAGCAGCTTGTAGGCCGCCCGGGAGCGGTAGCCCTCGCGCTGGGCACGCTTGACGTACGGGTCGTTGACGTGTCGATCGAGCCACCGGCGGCTGCTCTTGGTCCTCGCCATCGGATACCGCCTCCTCGGTGCCGGGGCTCCGGCAGGTGCCGGCGCTTTCCCCAACCGTGGAATCTTCGCGCCAGAAGAGCGCTCCCAGGAACAGCCCCATAGTTTGGATGCAGCGAACCGAAATCCAGGGGTAGGTCCCACCCCGAAGGCCCGCTGCGCGCCGCGGACCGCGCACCGCCGAGCCGCTCCGGGTTCTCCGCGTCTCTGCAGATCGAGTTACAGCCCTTCTCTGAGGTATTACCATGTTTCAGAGCCCCAGTGGGCTGGCCTGCAGGCGCCGGTGGACTGCGTTGCTCGTCGCTCATGTAGCACAGCGGCTGCACCACGCTCCTCGCGGCTTGCCACAGACGCCTACAGGCAAGCTGGAGCCTGGCAATACCTCTGAGAAGGGCTGTAGACTCCGGCCTCCGGTTCGCGCGGCAACCCGACGGAGCTTCGATGCCCCTGTCCGAAAAGCAGAAACGCCACCTGCGCGGTCTCGCGCATCCACTCAAGCCGGTGGTGATCGTCGGTCAGGCGGGCGTCACGCCGTCGGTGCTCGCCGAGGTCGCCTCCGCGCTCGACACTCACGAGCTCGTCAAGGTGAAGGTGAACGCCGGGGACCGGGAAGCGCGCTCGGTGATGGTCGGGCAGATCGTGCGCGAGACCGGGGCCGACCCGGTACAGCGCATCGGTCAGGTGCTGGTGCTCTTCCGGCGCAACACGGAGAAGCCCCGGATCGCTCTCCCGGGCGTGTAGCCCCGGCCCCTCGGCCTCAGACGTAGCGCACCTCGACGATCTCCAGCTCACGGGTGCCCCGGGGGGTCTGCACCTGCACGCTGTCGCCCCCCTCCTTGCCGATCAGGGCGCGGGCGATGGGCGAGGAGACCGAGAGCAGCCCGTGCTTGATGTCGGCCTCGTCCTCCCCGACGATCTGGTAGGTGTGCTCCTCGCCGCTGTCGAGGTCCTCGACCTCCACCGTGGCGCCGAACACCACCTTGCCGCCGGCATTGATGGTCGTGACGTCGATGATCTGCGCATTGGACAGCTTCGCCTCGATCTCCTGGATCCGGCCCTCGATGAAACCCTGCTGCTCGCGCGCGGCGTGGTACTCGGCGTTCTCCTTGAGATCGCCGTGCTCGCGGGCGTCGGCGATGGCGTTGATGACCCGGGGGCGCGCGATCGTCTTGAGCTCGTTGAGCTCCTCACGCAGCTTCT
The DNA here is from genome assembly GCA_050050175.1 of Chromatiales bacterium. Lineage (GTDB taxonomy): Bacteria > Pseudomonadota > Gammaproteobacteria > Chromatiales > Chromatiaceae > CAVQCX01. The sequence goes on along the minus strand of JASFUT010000219.1, from coordinate 1,301 downwards.
CCGCGCCCCTGACGGTGAGAGGCACCTTGCTCATGTGCGATTCCTCTTGATGGCTCGGGTCGGCCGGGCCCAACCGGCGGCTCAGCCCGCGACGGCCGCGTGCAGATCCTGCAGCCGGTTGACGCCGAACGGACCCTGCTCCTTGAGCGCCAGGCAGCAGGCCTCGGCCCCGGAGATGGTGGTGGTGTAGCTGACCTTGTGCTGAAGCGCCGTGCGGCGAATCTCGGCCGAGTCCTCGATTGCCTGTTTACCCTCGGTGGTATTGACGATCAAGTCAAACTCGTCGTTCTTGATCATGTCCACCACGTGGGGGCGGCCCTCGGCCACCTTGTTCACGCCCAGGCACTCGATGCCCGCCTCGCGCACCACCCGGGCGGTGCCGTGGGTCCCGGCCAGCTCGAAGCCCAGGTCACGAAGGTCCCGCGCCACCTGCACGACGCGACGCTTGTCCTCGTCGCGCACCGACAGCAGCGCCCTGCCCCGCCGGGGCAGGCTCACGCCGATGCCGTCCATCGCCTTGGCGAAGGCCTCGCCGAAGGTCCGCCCCACGCCCATGACCTCGCCCGTGGATTTCATCTCGGGCCCGAGCACCGTGTCCACCCCGCGGAACTTGATGAACGGAAACACCGACTCCTTGACGAAGTAGTGATCCGGGATGATCTCCTTGGTGTAGCCCTGGGCCTCGAGCCGCTGCCCGGCCATGCAGCGCGCCGCCACCTTGGCCAGCGGGATGCCGGTCGCCTTGGAGACGAAGGGCACGGTACGGGACGCCCGGGGGTTGACCTCGAGCACGTAGATATCGTCGCCCTTGATGGCGAACTGAGTGTTCATGAGGCCCACTACGCCGAGCTCCCGCGCCATCCGGGCCACCTGCTCGCGCAGCCGGTCCTGGATCTGGGGCGAGAGGGTGTAGGGCGGCAGGGAGCAGGCCGAATCGCCCGAGTGCACGCCCGCCTGCTCGATGTGCTCCATGATGCCGCCGATCAGCACACGCTCCCCGTCGCTCACCGCGTCCACGTCCACCTCGATGGCGTCGTCCAGGAACCGGTCGAGCAGCACGGGGGACTCGTTGGAGACCTTGACCGCCTCGTTCATGTAGCGGCGCAGGTCCTCCCGGCTGTAGACGATCTCCATGGCGCGCCCGCCCAGCACGTAGGAGGGGCGAACCACCAGGGGATAGCCGATCTCCGCGGCCAGCCGCTCGGCCTCCTCCTCGTCCGTGGCGGTGCGGTTGGGCGGCTGCATGAGCTCGGCCCTGTTCAGCATGACCTGGAAGCGCTGGCGATCCTCGGCGGCGTCGA
>JASFUT010000218.1:0-5924 GCA_050050175.1 Chromatiales bacterium | reverse complement strand
TCGTACGAGTGGCGGGGCTACGCGCGGACCCTGTCGGAGCTCACGGACGCCTACGAGCGGCTGCCGGCGCAGTCGCTGCTCTTCTCGGCCACCACGCACCGCTACCCACCGAGCCACCTCGGCCGGCGGAAGCGGTGGCACCCGCCCATGTGGCACACGGCCAATCTGGCGGTGCTTCATGCCGACGCCGTCGTCCCGTCCATGTACGCCGATCCGGGAAAGCAGCCGCTGGAGGTCTCCGGGGCGCTCGCCCCGCTGTACGCCTTCCAGACCACGGACCCGCTGTCGCTCGAGCAGCACGACCTGGCGGATGTGACCCGCCGCATCGACGCGCTGACCGCCGGCCCGGCCCTCGCCGACCACGCCGTGTTCCTGCTGATCGTGGATCCGACGGACAGGGTGTCCCGGGTCATCGACGGGAAACGGGTCTTCGCCCGGGGAGACAGGTTCATGCTCGTCGAGCTGCGCCGCTGAGCCCCGGATCAGGCCCTTGCCGGGCACCGGGGCCTTCTCAGGGAAATATCCCCGACCGGCAGCCCCGGCCCATTCATGCCGCGTCTTGATGTTCCTTCGCGAAGAGCCCGGCGATCGCGAACAGAACGACCTTCTTCCTGTTGCGGTCCGGGCCGAACCCGAAACGGGCGATGGGCCGGGTGAGCCGGTAACCCCCGGAGTTGTGGACCACCGGGATCGTGCCCTGGGCGTCACAGACCACGCCCTTCGCGACGCGGACTCCGAAGGGGCAGGCCCAGGGCATGAAGTTGTACCGGCGGTCGAGAGGCTCGTAGCCGGTCTCCAGGAGATAGTCGCTGATCAGGATCTGGTCCACGCCGAACACCTCCAGGTCGACCCCGGTGGTGTGGCGGTCCATGTGGGCCCAGAGCCCTCGAAAGAGCGCCGCCGGACCGAGGAGGACGCCGACGTTGACCGTGGGCTCCCGGGAGAATCGCACCTGAAGGTGCTTGATGTATCCGGAGACGCGCGTCCCGCCCTTCCACTTGGACCAGACCACCGAGGGCGCGGGCTCACGGTAGGCCTGCACCCTGTCCAGCGGCCGCCTCAGCAGCGGGGTCAGATCGGCCTGGAGGATGAGGTCTCCGCCGTCTGTCATCAGCACGTTGCCGTAGTCCCGTTCACTCAGGAGCCGGGCGGCGTCCCGGAAGCGGAGGTTGGCCGGATGACCGTCCCGCGCACAGGCGACCCGCTCCACGCCCAGCGCATCCATCCGTTGCGCCTGGTCCCGCGTCAAGCCGTAGTCCAGCACCACCAGATCGATGCCGGCCAGATTGCACGTCGAGCACACGGATCTCGCCCAGTGGTCGGCGATGAAATCCCCCGCCCTGGCATCGCCGGCCGTGATGATTGCGTGTCTCATTGGCTGCATGTTCCCTCTCTCGGCTCACTCCCTGCTTGCGCAGCACTCTGTCTCCGTGGCGGGCACGGACCCGGTTTGCCAGTGGCTGTTGAGGCCCCGCCCTGCGCGCTCTCCGGGATACTGGCTGGAACCAATATGGTGCCCGGACCGGGGAGTCGGCGCCGCCACGCCGCCCGCGCTGCGGTGGGCCTGTTCAGACGTGGAACGGCTGACTTCGACGCTCTCCAGCGATTCGCCCACGAGACTCATCGCCTTCATTTCCGGCCCGGTCGATCAGACGCCGGCGCGGCACGGCATCCACCGCGGCCGGTGTCGGACGCACTGGGGCGAATGTCCATCGGGAGTTCATCAGGTAGTTGACGACAACTGCGGGCAGGATGCCGGCAAGCTGGTGAATCTGGGGCTGAACGTCCGCGAACAGCGCCGAAAGAACGACGAACGTCGAGTAGCTGAGCCCCAGGGCCAGCACCGAGACCAGATTGAACCTGAGCCCCTTCGCATGCAAGCGCCTGCCGGTTCGCCGGTCTCCGAAGGTCCAGCCGTTGTTCAGGAGAAAGTTGGAGATGATCGACGCCTCGATCGCGATCGGCGAGGCGATGTACTTGTCGAGGCCCAGGCGAAGCAGGACGGTGAAGATCCCCAGGTTTACCACCACCCCGGTCGCTCCCACGATGCAGAACTTCAGAAACCGCCTCATCCGACGCACCCTGATCCGGGCGGCGACGACGCAGAACTCCAGGATGTCGGACAACCCAAGCTTGGATTCGCCCTTTTCGCGGTCCACGAACCGGACCGGAATCTCTACCACCCGGGCGCCAGCCTGCAGGGCGCGGCTCAGCAGATCGATCTGGAAGGCGTACCCACGAGATTCCAGGGTCTCCGGATCGATCGCGCGGAGAAGCGCGGCGCGGATGGCGCGAAAACCCGCGGTACAGTCCCGGACCTGGCGCATGCCGCCCAGGTAGCGGGCGACCAGGTTGCCGAACAGCGAATTCAAGCGCCTCGGCAGACCCCACTCGGGCGGCAGCTCCCCACCCGCGATGTAGCGGCTGCCGATCGCCAGGTCCGCCCCCGCCTGCAGGGCCCCCATCAGCCTCGGCACGTCCCCGGGCTCGTGTGAGAAGTCCGCGTCCATCTCGAACACCACGCCCGCTTCCAGCTCCTCCAGCGCGTAGCGCATACCCCGGATATAGGCCGCACCCAGGCCGGCCTTGCGGCCCGAGATCAGGTGCACGTTGGGATAGCGGCGCTGCTTCTCGGCAACCACCGCAGCAGTGCCGTCGGGGGAATTGTCGTCGACGACAAGGATATGCACGTCCTGTCCGACGGCTGGAAGTACCTTCTGAAGGGCCTCGATCAGGGCCCCTATATTGTCCCGTTCGTTGTAGGTGGGAACAACGAGCACAGCTCTGGCATCTTTCATACAACCCACCTTGGTAGCCCGTCTACTGCTCGGGTGCCGAGCCCGAGGTAAAACCTCGCGTGCACAGGATGAGCCGGTCAATCGGGCTATCCCGTGACCGGCCAAGGGATATACTCAAGGCTTACTCGGCCTCCGGAGCAGGCTAGCACATCCCATGTGTGCGGAACTGCGAGCCACGTCTCCCGTCAGGCAAGAAGCTTGCCGCGCCGCTCCGAAGGCTCGGCCGCCGCCCGCCCCGCCTGTCGATATCGGTGCGGGCACTGAGTCATCGCCCACCGCCGTTTTGCCCGTGGCGGCACCCCCCCGCGACCTCAGCAGCTACAGCCGCTGACCCGATGGAGTAGACAGCCGCTCTCCTCTCGAGTTCACCCGGTTGGGCTCAGGAGCTCCGTGAGTGCAGGTCAGGCTCCATACGGGCGCCGGTGAGAAACAGGATCAATGCCCTGGGACCAGGCTCGCCAAGCCGGTAGACCAGGATCCGGCGCTCACACCCATCGGGCGCTTAGGCGAGCTCGAACCGCTCCAGCACGTCCGCGCTGCTCCGGCTCTGAATCGATAGCGCCGCGACGACTGCCCACACGGCCGTCTGTAGTCGTCGGGCAAGGCTCATGACTCACCTCCCTGTCCTTCTCTGCCGGTATCCCACGGGCGCGCCGCACCTCGCGTCCAGCGCGCATGCGGCCGCCAACCGAGGCGTCGGGCGCATCCTGCCCGGAAATCCTCGGCCTGTGGACACTCACTAACGCAGGGACGAACGCGTCCCCCCGAGACGCCCGGGCTCACAGAGCCATCGCGGCGTCCATCCAGTCCACCGTCGCCTCGAGGCCCCAGGGCGCGTCCGACAGGTACCAGAGCGGATCGAGCGAGTCCAGCTCCTCGACCCGCAGGAACTCGTGATCCGCAACGCCGTCAGTGACCTCGGCATCCCTGACCAGCATCCAGCCGGAGCCGCCCGGCCCGTCGAGGCAACGAAGGCCGTCGCAGTCCACGCCGGTGACCGCAACGAGCTGCTCGCGAAGCTGCACGGCCCTGGGCCTGGACCCTTCGTAGGTGTATACCGGGTCCGACTCGCCGTTGATCGCCAGCACCCGGGCCACCCCGTTGTGGCGGCGCTCGTTGCACGGAAGCGGGATGCTGAACAATGCGTTGTTCAGCCGGACCGTGCGCCCCGTGGCGAGCAGCAGCGCCGCCTTGACCTCCACGTCCTCTGTGAAGCGCCCGGCCTGGTGGCCGATCCAGCCGCCCTGGCTGAAGCCGATGACGCCCAGCCCCGCCTCCGGATCGGCGGCGGAGCGGGCATAGATCCGGTTGATAGCGGACTGCGGCGAGGAACGGTCGAAGATCCGCCGGGCCTTCCCCGCCAGCACGTCGCAGTCGAAACGGTCGATGAAGGCGTTGTCGTACTCCACGGTCGCCACCGCATACCCCCGGAGGGCGAGCGCCGTCATGTATGCCAGGCTCACCGGATTGACCGGATCGGCCTTGGTGCCCACCAGGAAGACGACCAGCGCCCTGGGAGCGGTCGTCGGCTCGTAGAGCACGATCTGCCGGTCGCTGCCGTCGGGGCGGTACGCGATGTCATGCCGGGTGAAGCCCCGGGGGTCAGCGCCGAGCGGCCAGGCGCCCAGCGCAGTGGTTATCGCGGTGAGAACGGCGAGGCACAAACGGAGCGGATGCATGGACGGGGGGACCTCCGACGGCGGGGCCTCATTCTCGCACGGCGATGCCGCGGCGGGGCCCTCAGTCGCCTCCGATTTCAGCTCCGTCGGGGCGCCAACTCTTCGCGCGACAGGCCAAACTCCGCGACGAATTCGCCCGCATCCGTCCGCGGTCTGAGGCGCCGGGGGATCTCCCGGATCCGCCGTGCCCGCTGCCTCTTGAAGCGCTCCAGGTTGACATCGTGCTCGGTTACCAGGGCGAGGCAGGTGTCGTCCTCCCCGATCCACCGAAACCCCAGGTTTGCGGCCCGCCCGTCGACACCGATCTGGAGAGCCGGCGACCAGACCTCGTCGAAGCGCCGCCGCACCAGCCGCCTGAAGACCAGACCGAGGAGCAGGGCCGGGACCTTGATGGCGGGTCCCGGCGCCCACCTGACCCACTCCCTGACGACTGCCCGGCCGAGCTGCGGACACGCCTCCACGTTGAAGGAGAAGTAGTCCATCGCGTGATCGGCGCGCAGGCACGTGGCCCTGCACTCAGGCCACTTGACAGCCAGCGAGAAACCGCTGGCCTGGGGAAACGGACGATTGAAGAGACTCAGCCCCTCCAGTCCGCGCTCCAGCATCCCCTCGGGGCTCCACTGAAAGGCGAGACGGCAGCCGAATGCCATCACGATCTTCCCCTTCAGATCCGCAGCGCCCACCTCCCGCCGCAGGACCTGCACGTAGTCCCGGTGCAGTGCGTCGTCGTCGTCCAGCACAGTGGTCAACACGTAGTCGTCGTCGGGACCGGCGTAATCGTCCAGCCAGCCCTCCGGCCATTTCGACGGGTCCCCGTGCTCGTAGAGCACCGCGTTGGGAAGGTCCGCCACGGCCAGGGCGAGGCGCCGGCGATACGCGGACGGAAGTGCGGAGTCGTAGATGATGATCCAGCGGAAGTCCTGGCGGATCTGCGCCCTGACGCTCGGCACGCAGATGCTCTCGAAGAGCTGCAGCCGGCGCTCCAGCCGAGCGGGCTCGAACAGCCCGTCGCGCACCGATTTCTTGGTCCAGATCGGAAGGCGGACGCTGAAGCGCGTCACCAGGAAATGCGTCAGTTTCAGGTCGTTCACGGGGCCTCCTCACTACTGCTTGTCCGCCAAGACATCGGCCGCGGCCTCTCAGGGCGCATGGCCCCATCCACCCACCCCGATGTCACCTCCAGGGGCCAGGGCGCATCCGAATAGAGCTGAAGCGGGTCGAGGTCACCGCCCCCTCGAACGGCGCGAGCGCGCGGGCCGCCGGCCCGGGCAGGCGCAGCACGACCGATACAGACAGAGACCCTGAGGCATGGAAGCCAATACGTCATGGCCACCTCGAACGCCAGGCGCGCTATTGTGGCACGTCCCCGGTCCACCGGCCATGGGCGCGCGCGTGTGGGGTGCTCGCGGCCGGCAGCCCTGCATGTCCCTCTCCGGCCGGACAGGGT
>JASFUT010000217.1:0-5937 GCA_050050175.1 Chromatiales bacterium | reverse complement strand
GGCCGTCGCTGACCTGCCCGCGGCTCTCGACACCCTCCGCCACCGAAGCCCTCGACGGCGGCCCGGGCTCCGATCGCGCGGCTGCACCGCGGAGACGTTCACCGGGTCATGAAGGCTCCCTCCACACCGGAGTACACCCGAGCGCCCCTTGACCAACTGCTTGCCGGGCCGCATGTGGTACGGAGTCGGCGCTGCGGCCGGCGTGGCGCGCACGGGCCGGGGGTCACGGCCAGGGGGAAGACCACAACAGGCTGCCCGCCCCCGTGAGCCACCCCAGATCCAGCATCCCGGAGTCCCATGAGCAAGAACATCTTCGTAATCGGCCTCGACGAGTTCAATCTGCGCATGCTCGAGACAGTCCGGGGTGCTGCCGGCTACGACTTTCACGGGCTGGTTCCATACGACGAGATCGTGAACCCATCCCACTATCCCATGGACAAGCTGCTCAACGACGCGCGCTGCGAGCTGGAGCGCTTCGGCGGAGACGTGGACGCCATCATCGGACACTGGGACTTCCCCACCACCTGCATGCTCCCTCTGCTCCGCCGCGAGCTCGGCCTCCCGACCCCGTCCCTGGAGAGTGTCCTCAAGAGCGAGAACAAGTACTGGTGCCGGCTGGAGCAGGAGAAGGTCATACCCGAGCACACACCGGAATTCGCAGGTGTTGACCCGTTCGACGAGCGGGTGGTCGGCACGGCGCCGCTCGACTACCCCTTCTGGCTCAAGCCTGTTATCTCGTTCTCGTCGCACCTGGGGTTCCGCATCGAGAGCGGGGAGGATTTCCGCCACGCCATTGGAAAGATCCGCAGACACATCGGCAAGTTCTCCGAGCCCTACGACCACCTGATGCAATACGCGAAGCAGCCAACGGACGTGCCCGATGTCCATGGGGGCTATTGCGTTGCGGAGGCCCTGATCTCCGGGCGACTGTGCACCCTCGAGGGCTACGTATTCCGGGGAGAGACCACGGTGTACGGAGTGATCGACTCCATCCGCGGCGCCAATCAGGTGAGCTTCCAGCGCTACCAGCGCCCGTCCCGCCTGCCCAGGGAGGTCCAGCAACGCATGATCCAGGCGGCGGGGCGGTTGATGACGCAGCTCGGTCTGGACAACACCCCGTTCAACATCGAGTTCTTCTGGAACGAAGACACCGACGCGATCAGCCTCCTGGAGGTCAACCCGCGCCTGTCCAAATCCCACTGCCCCCTGTTCGTGATGACCTCCGGGGCCTCACACCACGAGGTCGCCATCGACGTCGCCCTGGGTCGACAGCCCGACTTTCCGCGGGAGGAAGGGCGCTTCGCGATCGCCGCCAAGTTCATGCCGCGGACCTACGAGGATGCCGAGGTGAGGCGCGCGCCGACTCTCGAGGATATCACCCGGATCCAGGAACGGTTTCCCGGAACCCTGATGTCGATCCACGTCAAGGAGGGCATGCGACTGTCGGATCTCCCGAACCAGGACAGCTACAGCTTCGAGCTTGCCGACATCTTCATGGGCGCCGACGACGAGGACGAGCTGATCGGCCGGTTCTACGAGGTGATGGACATGCTCGACTTCCGCTTCTCCGCGGAGGTTCCCACCAACTACGAGCGCGGCGGGTCTCCCTCGGCCAGGCCCTGAACCGGCGCTGGGCCGCCGGCCCCGTGCGGCTGAAGGTCAAGCTCGGGCTCCACGTCGGTTCGGGGATCCATCTCTATGGACTCCTGGGAGGTGCGCAGCATCGGCATGAACTCCACCTGGTCCTCGGGGCGGATGGGGCGCCCGACCCGGCTGCGGTGGGCGCCGTAGAGGCCGCTGCCGAGGAGCACCAGCGCGAGGAAGGCGGGCAGTCCCGGCGCACCGGCCAGGTGCATGACGCCGCCGGCGAGCAGCGGCCCGAGGATCGCCCCCACGCCATAGAGCAGCAGGAGGCTGCCTGTCCCCTCCATCATCTCGGCCGGGTCCAGGTGATCGTTGAGCTGGGCAACGCTGAGAGAGTAGACCGTGAACGCGAATCCGCCGTAGAAGAAGGCGGCAAGGTTCAGCAACGGCGCGTAGCTTCCCGCCTCGGGATAGCGCCCCGAGACCAGGAGCATCGCCAGGGCGAGAACGAAGCCGCCGAAGCAGACGCCCGCCAGGACGCGCCTGCGGTCGATCCGGTCCGAGAGGTGCCCGATGGGCCACTGCAGCAGCATGCCCCCCATCACCGCGAGGCTCATGAAGACGGCAACGGCGAGCTTCTCCAGACCGAGTCCGGTAACGAAGACCGGCCCCATGCTCCAGAGGGCCCCGCCGGTGAGGCCGGCCGCGCCGGAGCCCACCATGCTCAGGGGTGAAATCCCGTACAGGCGTCGCAGGCCCAGCCGGGGGGCCTCGATCACCTCGGGCGCGGAGATACGGGTGAGCGCCACCGGCACAAGGGCGAGAGCGAAGAACATGGCGCCCACGCCGAACAGCAGATAGTCCCGCGGATCACCCGCAAGCAGGACGTACTGCCCCCCCGCCAGCGCCAGCAGGCTGACGGCCATGTAGCTGGCGAACACCCGGCCGCGCTGGGCGCTTGGCGCGAGGGCGTTGAGCCAGCTCTCCACCACCATGTAGAGCCCGACGACGCAGGCGCCGGTCACCGGGCGCAGGACCAGCCACGCCCAAGGGTCGACCGCCAGCCCGTGCAGGCTCGCCGCCACGGACGCCAGACCGGCGAATGCCGCGAAGGCCCGGATGTGGCCCACCCGCCGGATGATCCTCGGCCAGATCAGGATGCCGCCGATGTAGCCGATGAAGTAAGCGGCGCTCACCGCGCCGATCACCCACTCCGCGAATCCCTCGGCCACGCCCCGGACGCCCACCAGGGTGTTGAGCGCGCCGAGACCCAGGAGCATGGTGCCCACGCCGAGCAGGATTGACAGGATATTGGCGACGATGCTGCGCACCGGCGTGGAGCCCTTCGGTTATATGGAGCACCGCAGGGGCGGCGATCGCGCGACCGGCACTTCGATCCCGGAGCCGCGCCGTCTCTTAACGGGCGAAAGTCCCGCCAGAAGGATAGCGCCCCGGCGGGCCCGGCGCCGCTCCGAGGGCACCGCCGGGAGCGGATCGAGATCGGCGCAGTCCCCTGCTATCCTGTGCGCAGCGGCAAAGCCGGCGGGCCGTCCCGGGACGGCGGCTGCGGCTGAACTCCGGGCCGGGCTGCGCTCGCCGGGAAAAAGGCAAAAGGTTCGCCAACCGCCTAAGTTTCGGCCATCATGGGTCCAGCGCCCCCACGGGCCAGGGCCGGAGGAATCGCCGGTGGGCCTCCCCCACGAAGAGCGCGGCGCGCTGCACACGGCCGAGCCAATCGAGTCCCGATGATGCCCGAGCTCCACTCCCAGCACGACAAGGACCACGAGCAGCGGATCAGGGAGCTGGAGCAGCGTTTCTCCGACGCCCTGGCCCAGCTGGAGGTCACCCGGCCCTTCGCCAAGTCCCTGCATATCGGGCGGGTGCTGGACCAGGCCGCCCGGCTGCTCAAGCAGCCGGGCGGGGTGCAGGCGCTCTTCGGGCATGCCCACCGCTTCGACGGCGCCGGGGTGTTCGCGGAGAGCGACTGGGCCGCGCCCGAGCGCCTCCAGCCGGCGCTGGTGGAGCTGACCCTGCGGGGTGAGGACAGGGCCGGCGTCATCCTGGAGTGCCTGAACGAGCTGCGCATGCTCGGCATTGCCACCGGGCGCTTTCTTCACCCCGCGGTACCCGCCGAGCGCGCGCAGGAGTTCCTCAATCAGGTTCTGGCCCTCAACCTCGACTATGTCTTTCACCGCGAGACCGAGGCCGCCAGGGCGCAGGCATCTCCCCTGCAGCAGGGTGTCTACCGGCTGTTCGACTTCATCGTGGCAACGGTGGGCTACGAGAACATCATCGACCAGGCCGCCGACGAGGCCTGGCGCATCCTGAAGCAGCGGCCCATCCGGGTGGACGACGTCAAGGCCATGGTCACGCGGATGTCGGTGTGCTACGCGGATCCGGACATCGCCACGGGCGATCTGAACGCCAAGGCGCACCGCCTGATCTCCGCGCTCTACGGCCCGACCCACGGCTGCGAGGAGGATCCGGGGTTCCAGATCTACGGGCAGCGGCTCCTGGCCATGGACGAGCAGTTCCTGCGCCAGGAGGCCCTGGGCTTTGCCCGCGCCATGCACGACACGGGGCTGGTGTCGCCGTATCACACCGTCTTCCTGCGGCACGTTCTCTCCACCGGCAACATCGAGCTGATCTCCATGGCGCTCGGCCTGAGCCCGACCGGCTACAACGCCATGCTCACCTACCGGGAGCTCAGTCTTCGCCTGATCGAGGAGGCCGTGTTCGCCGAGACCCCGCAGGTGGTCCTCGGCCTCGCCATGATTCTGGAGCGCGGAGTGCTCTACGCCCCGGCGGTGGCACCCGCGCTCTGGCGTCAGATCGGGCTGCAGCTGAGCCCCGAGGTGCGCACGAGGCTCCATCAGATCTATGGCGAGGCGGTCAGCGCGGAGGCCCGGCTCCTGGCCGGGGTGATCGACGTGCTGGGCCTCCCCCTGGGCATCGGGCAGGGCCACAACCCGACCTGCCAGTCCGCCCGGGCGATCTCTCTCTGGGCCTACAGCGTGCCCGATTACCTGCTGCAGCTGATCACCTGGGCGGCACGCGACGGCGAGGTCATCATGCACTTCGAGGGCGAGCCGATTTCCTCGCTCCAGACCGGTGCGGGGCTGGCGCCGGACCTGCACCCCGAGCTGGATCCCGTCTCCCTTCTGCTGGTGCCGCACCTCGACCGCATCTACATGGAGATGGGCCGGCGCGTGGTCGCGCGGGACGAAGACGCGCACAAGTGGGTAAACCCGGAGTTCCACGGCTGGCGCGTCGGGCGCGGATTCGCCATCGCGGTCGACGTCCCGACCGGGGCGGTGCTCAGGCTCGACCGCTTCCTGCGCCACTTCTATGCCATGTACCACCCGGGGTACAACGGCGGCACGCCGGTCATCTTCCCCCAGCCGGCCGGCATCGCCGTCACCGATGCCTCCGCGCGATTCGTCGGCTGGCACGCCATCACCATCCTTCGGGTCACGGTGGACGCGGAGGGGGTCATGCGGGTCTATTTCTTCAATCCCAACAACGACAGCGTCCAGCACTGGGGGCAGGACATCCAGACCTCCATCGAGGGACACGGCGAGTTCTTCGGCGAGTCGTCCCTGCCCATCGAGCAGTTCGCCGCCCGCCTGTACCTGTTCCACTTCGACCCCCTGGAGGAGGGCAGCCCCGAGCGGGTGCCCGTCGAGGAGATCGGACGCATCGAGGCGAAAGTCCGCGAAAGCTGGGGGGCGGAGCGCGAGTGGATCGCGTGAGTCTGGCAGACCGCGGACAGGGGCGGGGAACCCGTCGGGCGGCGCGTCCGGGCGATGATTGTCGCTTGGAATTCGCGGCCTGAAGGGCCGCCCCCACAGGATAGCGGCAAGCCATCCGTGGGAGCCGCCTGTCAGCAAGTAGACAGTAGACAGGGGCGGGCCTCGGACACCTCTCTGCGGGGGCGCGGCGCCGCCTGCCTGCAGGTCTCCTGTAGATGCTTCAGCCGGACTATCGGTTCAGGGCAGACGGCGAGCCGCTTGCGGGCCGCGCGCTTCGGGCGGCGCAACGGAGCGATGGTTGTCTGTTGGATTTCGCGGCCTGAAGGCGGCTCCCACAGGACAGAGGCAAGGCACCCGTGGGAGCCGCCTTTCAGGCGGCGAAGATGGGGCCGGGGCACAGCCGCGCGGCCTGCTGGATGGTCGCGTCGCAGCCGATGAGCGCAAAGCTCGTGCGCATGATCCCGCCTACCTGCATGAAGCCTGGCCGACGCCCCGGCTCACCCGTTCTGACCGGGTCGCACCTCGAGCTGATCGTGGACCTCGTGCACGCCCGGTATGCGCCAGCAGTTCAGGACGGCCTCGTCCGCGGCGGGGCGACTGT
>JASFUT010000216.1:0-6033 GCA_050050175.1 Chromatiales bacterium | reverse complement strand
CCGGCCCAGGTCCTGGTCAGCGTCGGCGACGAGCAGGTGACCGCCCGTGACCTCGAGGTCGCGATCAGGAGCGCCCCTTTCGCCACCCAGTTCAACACCATGGACGCCGATGATCAGGCAGCATTGCGGGGCGACCTGCTCGAGCGGCTGGTGGCCGCGCGGCTGCTGCTTCTGGAGGCCCAGCGACTGGGCCTCGACCGGCAACCGGAACTGCGCCGCGAGCTGGAGGACTACCGAACCGGCCGGCTGTATCGGAGCTACATGGATCGGCTGCGCGCGCGGCTGCGGATCGGCGACGCGGACATGGCCGAGCTGAGCCGCCAGTTCGGAGACGATCCCGACGCACTGGCGGCCGCGAGGTCAAGCCTCCTCTCCGAGATGTACCGCGAGCAGCGCCTGGCGCTGCTGCGCGAGCTCAGAGCGCGTTATCGGGTAGAGCTGCACGACGAGCGCATCGACCCGAACGCGGCTGACGATACGCTGCTGCTGGAGGCCGACGGGATGCAGATCCGGATGGGTGACCTGCGTCACCGCGACGGCGAGAGTCCCACCTCGGGGCAGCTGCGCGAGCGCCTTCTCCAACGCGCCGAGCTGCTGTTGGTGGCAAGGGCGGCCGAGGACGAGGGCATCGGCGTGGACGAGGAGGTTGCAACCTTCCGGGCGGAGCGCCTGCCCGGCCTCCTGCTGGAGCGCATGGAGCAGGAGTGGGTGCCCGGCGAATCCGCCATGCGGGCCTATTTCGGCGCCCATCCGGAGATCGGCCGTATCGCCGAGCGACGGCACATCGGGCAGCTGGTCGTGGACTCGGAGGCCCGGGCGCAGGCCCTGCGCGAGCGCATCCTGGCGGGCGAGAGTCTGTTCAGGCTGGCAGGCCGCGTGAGCGTCGACCCCGAGGGGCGGGCGCATAACGGCGATATGGGATGGCTGCGGGCCGGGACCGGCATGCCCGAGATCGAGACGGCCATCGCCGAGCTTCCGGACGGCCAGGTCAGTGAGGTGATACATACCCCCAATGGGTACCACCTGGTCATCATCCTCGAGCGCAAGCCCGGCCGGCAGCTGCCTTTCGATGCGGTCAGGGACCGCGTGCGCCAGCAGATGATCGCCGAGCGGATGCCGGCCTACGTGCAGGGTCTTCAGGAACGCTACCAGGTGGCATGGAAGCTGCTGGACGCCGGTGGCTCCCGGGCGGCGCCCCGCGCCGGGGGTCGAGACTGAGGGTCGTGGGTGCGCCGCTCGCCCTGCTGTCGGCCGCGGCCTTGTCGGCGGTCGTCGCAGTCGCGGAGCCGCCCTTGAGCAGTGCGCGCGGGAGCGCCTGTGCCGGTCCGGCACTGCCCGACGGCACCCGCCGACTGAGCCAACTGCCCCTGGGTCCGTTTCCCGGCCTGGACGGGCATGAGCACCACCTGACCGATTGGTCGGGAAAGGTGCTGCTTGTAAACTTCTGGGCCGGCTGGTGCGGCCCCTGCCAGTACGAGATCCCGGACCTGGTAGCGTTTCAGTCCGCGCATGCCGCCGACGGCCTGCAGATCGTCGGCATCGGATTGGACCGGCAGGACCGCCTCGCCAACGTCGCCCGCTCCCTGGAGGTCAATTACCCTGTCATGGTGGCCGGCGAAGGCCCCGGCGCTGCGCTGATGGCGCGCTGGGGCAACAGCAGCCAGACGGTTCCCTATACGGTGGTATTCGACCCGGGCGGCTGCGTCGCCCGCGTTCGACGCGGCGTGCTCGATCGGACCGCGCTCGAAGACTACGTGCTGCCCCTCCTCGAGAGCTCGGGCCACGGCCCCTGAGCCAGACCGCTTCCGGGGGGATCGCCGCCGGCCGGCGGCGCGTCGGCAGCCGGTCGACACCGGAAGCATCGAGACGCTCTTCCCTCCCGCACGCCCGTCTTCGAGGGGCCCCTCCGCCGTATCCGCCCCCGGGGTCGGCTAGACGTCATCTATTTTGACCCGCCCTGGCGTCGAGCGATTCCGTGGCAGGACCCGCCGCGTCCCTGTCCGCACCCCGGGTTGACGGGCGCCGAGACCCGCCTATGATCCCCAAAAGCAACGGGTACGTCCCGGACGACAGCGCTGGGCGGCGGAAGGCGGCATGCCGTCCCCGGGGAGCTGCGTCCGCGGTCCCGCCTACCCCATCAGACAAGAAGGAGGCAGTCCGTCATGGCATCCGACGCGAGCCCCCCCGGCCCCGAGTCACCCACCCAGCGCCCGCGGCACGCGCGCCCGCCGGCCATCGGCTCGACGACCGCGATGCACAGACGCGAGCCCCCCCTGGTCACCGGGGTACGGCTCCGCGGCCTGAGCCTGGAGCTCGCCTCGGCGGCGACCCGGGCGGTCGGGGTCTTCTATCACCGCCGCGCCGGGGACCTCGATGCCCTCCTCGATGTGCTGGATGACGGCCCAAAGGCACTGAGACGCATGCTTCCCGACTCATGGGCCTCGGGCGGAGGCCCCAAGCTGCCCTACTCCGAGGTCAGGGCCGAATCCATCGCCCGCAGCATCGCCGTCGGCGTGCACCTTAGGCTGCACCGGTCGTTCGACCGCGGCCTGGGATCGGAGAGTGGCCGCGGACCGACCCGGAGCCTGACGGAAAGGATCACAGAGGAGGAGAGGCGCTATCGGGCATTCCTGAGACGCTCCAGGCAGGAAGCCGCCGGTTCGGAGCCCGGCGGCCTCCTGGACATGCTCGGCGAGCTGACAGACCGTGCGCAGGGGCTGCTCGGCTTTCTGGCGGAAAGGGCGGCCATGGCCTCGGCGGCCGAGGACCGGGAAGGCGGAAAGCTGGGGCTCAGGGTGTCGGCGCTGGGGCGCCGCTACGCCATGCTCGCGGCGGCGCTGGTAATGCTGGACTGGCGGTACCGGAATCCCAGGACCGCCTGGTCCACTGCCAGGATCGCCCTGTCCCGCGAGCGGCTGGCGAGGCCTGCGGTGGTCTTTCCCCTGACGGCCCACACCCTCGCGGGTCGGGAGCCCGGCACCCAGCGGGCAGTCTTCGCCCGCATCGCCAACGTCGACTGGATCGACCGGCCGCGCAAGCCCTACTCGAGCGCCGACATGAAGGGCGTGACGGGGTCCCTGGTCGTACCCTACAAGAGCCTGCGGCACCAGGGGGCGACCGACGGCGTCTACGTCTGGGCGAAGGGAAAGATCAAGCAGCCGGACAAGGACGCGCCGCCCCTGCTTGAGGTGGAGTTCGAGGGCTCGGGGAATCACGCCCGCCATGTCTGGGAGGACTGGCTGGCCGTGCTGGCCCGGGATGCCTACGAGCTCCACCCGGGCTCGCTCTATATGGAATGGGAGTACCCGAGGCTCGGTCTGGTGGGCTCCAGCTCCGACCTCCACGCACGCATCGGGACTGCCAGATGAAGGGGGAACGTCATGGGCACCTATGATCCGCAGCGATGCGAAGAGCTGGGCCAGAGCATCGACGAGGCCGAGCAGGCCTGGTCGGACGCCCTGCAGGAGGCATTCTCGGCCAAGGCCGAGCTGATCGCAGAGGTCGAGGCCTGGGCGCAGGACGAAGACGCCCTCTCCCTCGACGACATCGAAGATCTCCGGGAAGAGATCGCCGGCCTCACGGATCAGCTCGAAGAGCTCAGCGCGCGCGCCGACGAGCTGCAGGCGGAGTACGATACCCTCAGGAACTACCAGGAGGAGGCCGTCGAGGAGTATCTGCGCGTGGAGCTCGCCCTGCGAGCGTACGAGGAGGCGGAGGTGGTAGGCGCCAGGGTCCAGGCACTCGAGGACGAGATCGACGAGAAGACCCGGGAGCTGGAGCAGCTGCAGGAGGACGACCCCGACAGCACCGGGGACGAGCAGGCCAGGGTCAATCTCAGCGTGGAGATTCTGGCGCTGCAGCAGGAGCTTCAGAACCTGGAGCAGATCCTGACCGACATATTCGAGGAGATCGCCGAGTTCGACGACCTGGAGGAGCAGAAGCTCCTGCTCGCCGACGAGATCGACGCCCTCACCGCCCGGCTGCTCGAGATCAACACGGAGCTGACCGAGACCGTGGCGGCCCGTGAGCGCACCCAGTCCCAGATCGACCTGCGGGAGGCGCAGATCGAGGCCGGGCAGCGTCGGATCGACGAGCTGGAGGCGGCACTCGAGCTGGAGATGGAGGACGACCCCGAGAACGCGGGCCCGGTAGTTGAGGCCCTTGCATGGCTGCAGGAGCTGCGCGAGGAGTACAACGACCACTGCCGGTAGGTCCGGCTTCAGCCGGACAGAGGCCGGCCTGACCCGGGGGTGGAACCCGTCAACACCGCCCGCGCATCCACGCAATAATCGAGTGGTCCTCCGATCAGCCGCGCTCCCGGGTCCACCCCGGAGGCGTCGGCTGCACATCCCGGAGCCGATCGGCGGCGTCGCGTATGACCGGCCATGCCACCGCGACTGCGGCCTTCCAGGCGGAGCCCGCGGACGAATCCAGGTAGGCCTGCACCTTGCCCTCGGTCCAGCCGAGCAGGCTGTCGGTGTCCCCGCTGGCGGCACGGGCGTCGCGCTCGATGCGGCTGAGCACCCAGTGGTTGTGCCCAACCCGGGCGAGGGCGGCCTCCTGCGAGAGCTCGTCGTTCATGTGAAAGCCGAGCAGCGGCAGGTACCTGGGCAGCTCGCTCTTGCTGTGCATGTCGTACTTCTTCAGCCGCCGTTGCCCCTGGGCCCGCCACCAGCGGCGGGCCCCGTCCACATCCGGGGGGTGTTCCGCATTGAATCGGCGGCAGTAGGGACAGGGGCAGTCCCAGGAGAGCCCTTTCGACAGCCAGTACTCGGCGATTCGGTAGGCCTTGAGCTTCAGGGTGGCGGGCTCGTCCACGTACAGGCTGACGGTGGGCGTCAGCCAGGCGTCGACGATGGGGGCCGTGCTGTCCGAGGCCAGCAGGGTCTGCGAATCGCCCAGCGCGGCCAAGAGCACGAGGAGTATGGGCGTGCCCACGCCCAGGCTGTGGAACCGCGGGCGCCGCCCCGTGGCGTCGGCGAACCCCAGGTGAAACCCGGCCGCGATCTCGGCAACCCGCAGATAGGGCCTGGGGATGGTCCGCGGGAGCTCGATCAGCTCGCCGCCTGCAATCCGGAAGTCCACATAGTTGCGATCGGCCAGCGCGCCTCCCAGTCCGGACGCGATCCCGGCCACGCCGGCCTCCCCCGCGAGCGAGCCGGCGAGACGGGCGGTATCCAGGTCCTGCGCATGCAGGCCGGCGAAGACCGCCCCGCGGCACTCACCCAGCTCACCGCGCTGGGTGCGGACACAGTAATTCAGCGCCCGACTGACCAGCCCCGCATAGAACTCGCCCGGCCATTGGGTATATTCGGGCTCGACGCTCAAGGCGGTGAGCACGGGCAGCGTCAGATCCTCCATGCCGACCAGATAACGCGGATTGAGCGCGAACTGCTCACCCACCACTGCCTTCAACTGCTGCTCCGGCGTCGCATGGAGCTGCTCATCGGCGACGGCCTGGGCGAACCGGCGATACCGCTCGACAAGCCCAGGCGACAGATCACCCGGACGCGCATAACGGCCCAAGCGCTCCTCCTCCCCCTTGCGGCTGTCCTCGATCTCGGATGCCGCCGCCTTGTAATGGCCGATCAGCCCGCGAATCCGGTCGAAGTTCCCGTTGTCCGCCACCAGGGTGTGGCCGCCGCTCACGGCCTTGCGCCCGAGCGCGGCGTGCGCCCCGACGAAATCCACCGACAGCAGGTAGCTGTCGAAACGGCGGATGCCGCGTCCGCGGTGATAGGTGTAGTCCTTGAGGTTGGCGACGAAGTGGAACATGGCGTAGCCCCGGAGGAGCGAGAGTCGACAAAACGAAAGCCTCCGGCGTTCTGGAAATCGGACCGGTGGACCCTGCCTATCGGTGCGCAGCGGCCAAGGCGGCGGCCGGCCGGAGCCGTCGTTCGAAACCCGGGCGTGAGTCCCGGGCGTGCCCCCGATGACTGATCCCCCGCTGCGAATGCCGAAGGCGCCCTGCCCGCGCGAAGCCTCCGTTCAGCGTATGAAGAATAGGTAGCACAAATGCCTCCGGGCAGGTAA
>JASFUT010000215.1:0-6049 GCA_050050175.1 Chromatiales bacterium | reverse complement strand
GATGTAGCCCTCGGCGAAGCCCAGCTCGCCGCCGGAGGCGAGTCGGCGCAGCAGCACGGCGGGGCGCTCGATCCGGATGCAGGCGCTGGGGCCCGGCCGGGCCCCGGTGAGGCGCGAGCGGGTGTCGCGCCACTCCAGCTCGAGCGTGCCGGTCTCCAGGCGATCGAGCAACCGCGCCAGCAGGCGCAGGGACAGGGGGCCGTCCGCGGGTCTTGCGATGGATGCGGCATCTTGCGTGGACATCAGCTTACCTCGTTGGGTGGGGGTTCCGGCTTGGGAAAGAACGGCGCACCCCGCAGCCAGATCTTGAGCGCCTGCCAGTGGATGGCGGCCATCACCTTGAAGGTCATCAGGGGGGTGCGGGCCAGGGCCCGCAGCAGGGCGCGGTCATCCAGCACCCTGCCTCGCCCGGTCTGGCTGGCGACGAGCATCAGGCCCTCGGGCGTGTACTGACGTATCAGCACGTTGAGACGGTCCGCGGGGCGGTCGAGACGAAATTCGTAGTGCCCCTCCATCCCGATCAGCGGCGAGACGTGGAATCGCTTCTCCGCACCGCCGCGGGCGGGCCAGGCCATGGGCCTCCCCTGATCGTGGAGCAGGTAGAAATGATGCTCGCCGAAGGTGTTGTGCACCTCGCAGATCACCGCCCGCGGGCTCCCGTCTCGATGTGAGCAATACCAGATGCTGATGGGGTTGAACGCATACCCGAGCAGCCGCGGGAAGCACAGCAGCTGGATGCGCCCGCCCTCCAGGTCAATGCCGTGCCGTGCCAGCAGGGTGTCCGCCCAGGGGCGCAGGGCGCTGCCGTCACGGGGGCCGTGGTCGGCCTCGTGGAAGGCGAGCAGGTTGAAACGGTTCACCGACAGCAGGCGCGGCCCCTTGTCCTCCAGCCGGTCTATGTCGAGCAGGAGGCTGAATACCGGATAGTCGAAACGGTACTCCACCGGGAACATGCGCCTGTGCATGACCCGACTGAGATAGAGCCGGTGGGGGGAGGGGCAGGCCATGCTCAGGTCCGCGCCCAGCGGGCGCCCAGAGGCGCGACCAGGGGGCGGGCGCCGTGCTCCGGCGTCGGGGCCGGGAGCTTCCAGGGCGCGGGACACCCAAGGGCGCGGGCCACGTCGACTGCGGACCGCAGGGCGTCCTCGTGGAAGCCGTATCCCCAGTAGCTGCCGCAGAACCAGATGCCGTCTCGCCCCTGGAGCCGCGGAAGGCGGCCCTGTGCCTCCATGGCGCCGCGGTCGAACACCGGGTGCTCGTAGGTCATTTCCGCATGGACAAGGGCGGGGTCCGGCTCGCTCAAGGGGTTGAGGCTGACGAAGAAGTCACGATCGCCCGGCAGCCCCTGGAGGCGGTTCATCCAGTAGGTGACCGATACCCGGCCCGATCTGCCCGCTGCGTGCTCGCCGGCCAGGTAGTTCCATGACGACCAGACGCGCCGGCTGCGCGGCATCAGGGCGGAATCGCTGTGGAGCACCGCCCGGTTGGGCTGATAGCCGAATCGCGACAGCAGGCGGGCCTCCTCCGACGTCGGGCCGGCCAGCAGGCGCAGCGCCTCGTCCGCGTGGCAGGCGAGGACCACCTGCTGGAAGGTCCGGCGCTGGCCGTCCGCCAGCCGGACCTCCACCCCTCCCTCCCGGCGGGTCACGGCCGTCGCCGGCAGGCTGAGGCGCGTGCTGCCGCCGAGATGCTCGAGCATCCGGCGCGGATACTGGTGGCTGCCCCCGACCACGGTCTTCCACTGCGGGCGGTCGCGCAGGTCGAGCAGCCCGTGGTTGTGAAAGAACCGGGCGAATCCGGCGAGAGGGAAGTCGAGCATCTGCACCGCGGGGCACGACCAGATGGCCGCGGCCATGGGCAGCAGGTAGTGGTCGCGGAATCGCCGCCCGTAGCCGCGCGAGAGCAGGAAGTTGCCGAGGCTTCCCGGGCCCAGCTGGTCGCGGGCCAGCAGGGCCTTGACCTCCCGGTTGAAGCGCAGGATATCCCCCAGCATCCGGAGGAATCCGGGCCGCACGATATTGGAGCGCTGTGCGAACAGGGTCCCCAGGTCGCTCCCGGCATACTCCAGCCGCCCGTCGCCCACGGACACGCCGAACGACATCTCGGTATCGCGGGTCCGTACGCCCAGGGTCCGGAGCAGCCCTGTCAGGTGGGGGTAATTGGGCTCGTTGTAGACGATGAAGCCGGTGTCTACCGGAACCCGTCCCGCCTCGCCCGCCACCTCGATGGTGTGGGTATGCCCGCCGAAGTAGTCGTTGCGCTCGAACAGGCTCACGTCGTGCCGGCGGCTGAGCAGCCAGGCGGCGGAAAGCCCGGCGACGCCGCTGCCGATCACTGCGATGGACTGTCTTTCCATTGGAGGGCACCCCCTGCTTGTGTGGTGTACAAGTCTTGTATAGTATTTGACGCATGTCAAGCGCTGTTTCGCACAATCGTGAGAACGGGCGCCGGGGCGCTGGCCGGTCGGACCGGGCGCCTGGGTGCGGCGTGCGTCGGGGACGGACCCCAGGGCCCCGCGAAGGAGATTGCGTTGCCGCCCGGGGTCTCGACACTGGGGCGCGCAGGTGCCCGCGGTCATGGTCAGGAGGGTCCGGGGGGGGTGCGGCCCCGGCCTCGGCCGGGCTCTGCGCGGGCCTCAGGAGGCGTCGGGCGGGATCGCTGCCGTGGCCTGCCCGCCCGGCTGACCGACGAGGGACTTGACCCGGCGGATGGCCACGCCCTGGTCGACCAGGCGCAGGATGGCGCGGACCCGCTCGATGTCGTCCTCGGTGCGGGGGCGGCGACCCCTGGGTATGCGCTGGGGCTCCGTCGGCCCGTAACGGCGCTGGCAGGTGCGCAAGGTGAACGGATTGAGGCCGGTGATGCCGGACACGGCCCCGATGGCGTCGGGGCCGGTGGCGGATATGTCGATGGCCGGGTCTTGATCGGTAATGCGTATCGAGATTGTATAGAAAACATCGATAAACTGAACCGATAGGAGGCGAGAATGCCCATGTCCGAGCCCGGGGAGACCCGGAAGCAGTCAGCAGTGGCCTGGATCACCGGGGGCGGGAGCGGGATCGGCCGGGCGCTCGCGCTCGGGCTCGCCCGCAGGGGCTGGCGGGTCGTGATTTCGGGGCGCACCACCGAGAAGCTCGATGCCGTCGTCCGGGAGGCGGCGGGCGGCGCCGGGGAGGTGATCGCGCGCCGCGCCGACGTTACCGATCGGGCCGCCCTGGACGCGACCCTCAGTGCACTCGAGCGCGAGCTGGGCCCCGTGCAGCTGTGCATTCTCAACGCCGGGACCTATCGGCCTCTTCCGGCCGACGAGCTCGACGTGGAGCTCTTCCGGGAGACCGTCGAGGTCAATCTGCTGGGTGTGGTGAACGCCCTGGGGGCGGTCCTTCCGGGGATGCGGCGGCGGGGGCGCGGCCAGGTGCTGGTGATGGGGAGCGTGGTGGGATACCGAGGCCTGCCTTCGGCGGCGGCCTACGGGGCGACCAAGGCGGCGCTGATCAACATGACCGAGTCCCTGCACCGGCCGCTGGGCCGGGAGGGGGTGAGGCTGCGGATCGTCAACCCCGGCTTCGTGCGCACGCCCCTCACTGACCAGAACCGGTTCGCGATGCCCTTCCTTCTCGAGCCGGACGATGCGGCAGAGCGCATACTGCGGCGCCTGGACGGGAGAAGCTTCGAGATCGCCTTCCCCTGGGCCTTCGTCGCCCTGCTCAAGCTCATGCGCTGTCTTCCCTATCGCCTGTTCTTCCCGCTGATCGCGAAGGTGACCGGGCGATGAGCGCGCAGGTCGATCTGCGCGAGCGCCTGGCCCGCTACGCGGCCTTCTTCGCCGATCTGGGTCCCGGCGGCCTCGACCGGCTCGGGGAGCAGTTCGCGCCGGGGGCCAGGTTCAAAGACCCGTTCAACGACGTGCGCGGCATCGAGCAGATCCGCGAGGTGTTCCGGCACATGTATGCGACCCTGGACGGGCCGCGCTTTCTGATCCACGGCTTCGCGCTATCGGGGCGCACGGGCTACATCCACTGGACCCTCGATTTCGTGCCGCGGGGGCGGCTGCGCCGCTTGCGCCCCATCGACGGTCTGAGCCGCGTGCGCTTCGACGAGGCGGGGAGGGTCGCGGAGCACGTCGATTACTGGGACGCCGCCGAGCAGGTCTATCAGCGGCTGCCCCTGGTGGGTGCCTTGCTGCGCCTGATGAGGTCCCGGTTCAGCGCCGCCCGGCGCTGACGGTTCCTTGCTCCGGCTAGGGCGCGCCGCGCCCCGCCCAGTCCCGGGCGAACTGCCAGGCGGTCCGCCCGCTGCGGGACCCGCGCTTGAGGGCCCACTGCAGGGCCGCCCGGTGCGCGGCATCCCCATCGCGCGGGGATGCCCCCAGGCGGTCCAGCCAATGGTCCACGATCTCCAGGTACTGGGCCTGGCTGAACGGGTAGAAGGACAGCCACAGGCCGAAGCGGTCGGAGACCGAGACCTTCTCCTCGATGCTCTCGCCGTGCTGGATCTCGCCGTCGATGCTGCGGGCTTCCAGGTTCTCCCAGCGGTACTCGGGCATCAGGTGGCGTCGGTTGGAGGTGGCACAGAGGATGAGGTTGTCGGGGGGAGCGGCCACCGACCCGTCGAGCACCGCCTTCAGGGACTTGTAGCTCGGATCGTCCGCCTCGAAGGAGAGATCGTCGCAGAACAGCATGAACTTCTCCGGCCGTGCCGCCACCAGGTCGATGATGTAGGGAAGGTCGGTGATCCCGGGCTTCTCCAGCTCGATCAGTCGCAGGCCCCGTTGGGCGAAGGCGTTCAGCACCGCCTTGATCAGCGAGGACTTGCCCGTTCCGCGGGATCCCCACAGCAGCACGTGGTTCGCGGGACGCGACTCCACGAACTGCCGGGCGTTGCGCACCATCTCCGCCTTCTGGACGTCCATGCACAACAGGTCGTCCAATGCTATGCCGTGGGGACGGCTCACCGGCTCCACGCGGCCCCCCCGGGGGGTGTGGCGCCAGCGGAACGCCCGGAAGCCGGCCCAGTCCGGATCGCGCGGCCGCTCGTCCCCCAGCAGGTCTTCGAGGCGGCGCAGCAGCGAGTCCGCCCGGTCCAGGAGGTGGTCGATCCCGGCCATGGGCTCAGGCGTAGGGCGCGAGGGCGGGGGGCCGGCTGTCGATGAGCTCCGGCTCGCCGAGCGCGTAGCCTTGTGCGTAGTCCACTCCGATCTCCTTGAGGCGGCTGACGCACGGCGGGTCTTCGGCCCACTCGGCGACGGTCCGCAGACCCATGGCGTGGCCCACCTCGTTGATGGCACGCACCATGGCGAGGTCCCGCCGGTCGTTCGCCAGATTTCGAACCAGACTCCCGTCGATCTTGAGGTAGTCCAGGGGCAGGGTCTTCAGGTAGCGGAAGGAGGACAGCCCGCTGCCGAAGTCGTCGAGGGCGACGGAGCAGCCGCGGCGCCGCAGCTCGTCCATGGTCATCCGCGCCGCCTCGAGATTGGCGATGGCCGCTGTCTCGGTGATCTCGAAGCAGACCGTGCTGTACGGCACCCCGCGCTCCTCGAACTGGCGTATCACGAACTTCAGGAAGCCCTCCTCCCCGAGGGACCGGCCCGAGAGGTTGACGGCGTAGAGGAACTCGCCGGACGCACCCTGCGCCTTGGCCCAGGCGCGCATGGTCTCCGCCTCCCTGGTCAGCAGGCGGTTGAGTATCCAGCGGTCCACGGAGGGCATCAGGACATAGCGCTCCGCGGCCGGAATGAACTCCCGGGGCGTGATCGGCGTGCCGTCGGTATCGAGCATGCGGACCAGGACCTCGTAGTGGGTCGGGCCCGCGTCCGGCCGCAGCGGTGCGATGGGCTGGGCATAGAGGCGGAAACGCTCGTCCTCGATCGCCGAGGAGATATCCGCCACCCGATGCATGTCGCCGTGACGCCGCGCCAGATCCAGGTCCGCCTCGGAGTAGACGTGCAGACGGTTGCCGCCCTGCTCCTTGGCCTCCCGGCACGCGAGCTGGGCGGCGCTCAGCACGGACCGGGTGGTATCCGCGCCGGGTGAGAAGCCGGCCAGCCCGA
>JASFUT010000214.1:0-6049 GCA_050050175.1 Chromatiales bacterium | reverse complement strand
GGCGCTTGACCCGCCCCAGGGAGTGGCCGGTGTGGACCAGGGGGATGCCCAGGACATGGGCGAGTCTCACGCCGACGTACCCGGCATCGGCATAGTGGCTGTGGATGATGTCGGGCTCGCGCCCGATTCGGTGGATATAGTCCAGGGCCGTGTCGGCGAAGCTGTCGAGGTGGTCCCAGAGCTCTTCCTTTCGGATATAGGCGTCGGGGCCGGCGTCCAGCCGGATGATCCGGGCCTTGTCGGCGATCTCCTCCACCGGCTCGGCGTAGTCCGCGCTGACTGCCGGGTCCACGACCCGCCGTGTGAGCAGCTCGACGCGCCCCACGTCGTCGCGCTCCGCGAGCGCGCGTGCGAGCTCCACCACGTACTTGGTCTGCCCGCCGGTGTCGGAGTCCCGGCCGAGCTCGAGGTCCTTACCCCTGATGAGGCCGTGAACGCTGATCAGAAGGATGTAGAGGGGGTTGGGTGTCATGCGCTTGGACTTCCTTGGCTGCATGCTGCGGATCGGCACCGAGGGCGGCGCGGGAGGCGGTGGCAGCCTGGTCCGGCTGCAGCGAGAGCGCGTCCAGCTGGTTCGCCAGGGCGACCAGCGCCAGGCCGGCCAGCAGGCCCGCCGCCAGCCAGATCATCCAGCCGCGGTTGCGCCTGGAACGGAAGAGGGGGCGCTTGCGCCAGCGCGCCTCGAGGCGGGAGAAGTCGTCTTTCGCCATCGTCTTCCCCGGGATCGCAGGATAGGTGGCCGCCCCCCCGCGAGGCGGCAACCGGCACCAGGCCCGAGCGTTTTCCGGCGTCGGACCCGAAGGACGTCTGGGTGAAGGGTGCGCTTGAATCGATCATGTTCTAATGTTTCGCAGTCTAACGATGCTTGTCAGCGATATCAACGAAGTCGCCCCTGATCAATCAGTTAGCGCTAATACAGCTTCCGTCATGCTGCCGCGGGTGCTGTGTCAGGGAGCGGACAGACTTGGACGCGGGCAACAACGCTGCCAGCTCACGAGGCATCTTCCGATGACCGCGAAGCCCGACCGCTGTGAAGAGGTGCTCGTCGCCCTGCGGCGTCTGATCCGAGCCGTGGATCTGCATTCCCGCCACCTGGCGCAGACCCACGGCCTGACCAGCCCCCAGGCGCTGATCCTCAAGGAGGCCGTGGCGGGCGCTCCCCTGTCGGCCGGGGAGATCGCGCGCCGGGTCAGTCTCAGCCAGGCAACCGTGACCGACATCCTCAACCGGCTGGAGAGACGCGGCCTGCTCACGCGGGTTCGCTCCAACGAGGACAGGCGCCGCGTCCTGGTCCAGGCCACGCGGGCCGGACGTGATCTGATGCGGCGCTCGCCGCCCCTGCTTCAGGAGCGCTTCGCCGAGCGGTTCATGCGTCTCGCGGACTGGGAGCAGACCATGCTCCTGGCCTCGCTGCAGCGGATCGCGGGCATGATGGACGCAGGCGACATCGATGCCGCTCCGGTGCTCTCCAGCGGGGCCATGACGGCCCCGATCGGCGAGGTGGAGGGCTGAAGGGCCGCTGCCGGGGGGACTACTCGATCTTGATGTAGGCGAAGTTCCGGCGCTGCAGCTCGGCGATCCGCACCACTCCGGAGCGCACCACGTCGACGCCCTCGTAGAGCGCGTCCTCGGGGACCCCCACCTCCGACCGGGTGATGCCGCAAAGCTCCAGGCCCACCCCGTGCACCTTGTGGAGGCTGAGCAGCCTGCCCTTGAGGTTCGCCCGGCGCTCGGCCAGGGCCTCGTCCTCGGCGAAAGGCGTGCCTTCCAGCGGGTCGTCGGTGACGAAGCGGATGCCGTGGGCGACGAAGACGATCTTGATGTCGTAGTCGATGAGGTCGCTCTTGTACGTCGTGACCATGTTGTTGATGCTCGTCAGCATGGCGCTGAATCGCCGCGGGTCGGCGAAGTCCGCGTGATACACGACCTTGATGACGTCGTCTTCATCCGTGTGGGCCCAGGCCTGACGCGGCATCGCCGCCGAGGCGATCAGGGCGAGGGCGACCAGGGCGGCGAGTCCCCAGTCCAGGGGGCGGGGGAGAGGTCGGTGTACGGACGCAAGGCAACGGATCATGGGTTCCTCCTCGTGGGTACCGATGGCCGGTCTCTAGTGTACTGCGTCGCAGTTAATGGCACGTTCAGCGAGTCACTGAGCGGTTAGCCGCTAGGCGCGCCCTCGCAGGGGCAGCCATTCTGCCTCAAGAGGGCGCAACAACGCGGATGGCCGCTCAGTGGCCCGCCCGTCGGGAGTCCCCCATAAGTGCCATGACGGCGTTGCAGCGCTTGGCAAGGGCTTGCCATTGCCTACGCACTGCGCCTTGTCCTGACACTTATGGGGGGCTCTGAAAGCGCCAGTAACTGCGACGCAGTACACTAGACTATAGCCGGCCGGCCGCGGATCGGCGGATCGCACCGCGCCCTAGTCTGCGGGGACGCGCCCGCGAGCAGGCGTTGGCCGCTCCCGACCCGCCGTCGGTGAGTCCGGGCACGGGTTCGGGGGTCCTGACCTAAAGGGATCACCTAGCCGCATTCGGCAACGCCCGACTTCACGGAAGTCGTTGCCACGCCTGACAATTGCGGGCGCAGAGGCGCTTCGACCGGGCTTCGCGGGCCCGGCAGCCTTTCCAGGTTACCGGGCCCTGCCGGATAGGTCCATGAGAGCTCCCCGCCCCGAGGCAGGATCGGCTCGAGGTGCAAGCCATGCCCAGGCTCCAAGGCAGTGAGATGGAACGTCGCATTCGCCGGATGCGCCTGGTCCTCTGGGCGGCCTTCGCCGCGCTCGCCCTCAACTCCCTGCTGATGCTGATCTTGATGGGCACGGCGACACCGCCGGGGGCTCCCGCATCAGCGCAGCGGCCCCCGACCCCCGCTCAGACCTCCTGAGCCCGATCCATCCCGCCCGCCCGCGGCGGGACGTGCCGTTTTCGGCTGGTTTTTCGCCCCAGGTGATTAGAACACTAAAAGTTATCTACAACAGCGGCTTGGGTTCGGGTCGACCCCGCGGACCCACCGTGTCGCGGTATTTCAGCACTTGATTATGCGCTCAACCCCGTTGCAGTATTAAGGGCTCGAAACATTCGGCAGCCGCACATTCTCACTCGAACAGCCCCCGAGCCTGTCGCTCCGTGCGATACAACGGAGCACGCCGGATGCGCTTCGCAGGGGCACCAGAACAGAGGGGCCGATAATGAAGCAATCCAACCAAGCCCAGTACTATGGCGAGGATCCCCTGCGGGTCCGCGACACCGACCAGTACAAGGACGAGTACGTCTACGGATTCGTCGACAAATGGGACGAGCTCATCGACTGGGACGGCAGGGCCGCCAGCGAAGGCGAGTTCTTCCTCAGGCTCCTGGAGGAGCACGGTGCCCGCAAGGTGCTTGATGTGGCGACCGGCACCGGCTTCCATTCGGTTCAGCTGCTGAGGGCCGGCTTCGAGGTCTCCAGCGCCGACGGCAGCCCCGTGATGCTCGCCAAGGCCTTTGAGAATGCCCGGGAGCGCGGCTACATCCTGCGCACGGTGCAGGCCGACTGGCGGTGGCTGAACAGGGACGTCCATGATCTCTACGACGCCGTCATCTGCCTCGGCAACTCGTTCACCCACCTTCACGACGACAACGACCGGCGCAAGGCCCTGGCCGAGTTCTACGCCACCCTGAAGCACGACGGCATCCTGATCCTGGACCAGCGCAACTACGACGCCCTCCTCGATCACCAGATCCAGCCGAGCCACAACTACTACTACTGCGGCGAGAACGTGAAGGCCGCGCCGGAGTACGTTGACGACTCCCTGGCGCGCTTTCGCTACGAGTTCCCGGACAAGTCGGTCTTCCACCTCAACATGTATCCCCTGCGCAGGACCTATACCCAGCGGCTGATGAAGGAGGTGGGATTCCAGCGGGTCACCACCTACGGCGACTTCAAGGAGACCTATCACGACGCCGAGCCGGATTTCTTCATCCACGTCGCGGAGAAGAGCTACGAGAGGGAGGACGAGGCATGAGCACCGGCTACTCCGAGGTCGTCCAGACCGCGCGCGACTACTACAACAGCGACGACGCCGACAACTTCTACTTCCACATCTGGGGCGGTGAGGACATCCACATCGGCCTCTATGAGACCCCCGGGGACAGCATCGCCGAGGCCAGCGCGCGCACGGTGCGCACCATTGCCGGGCGCCTGCGGGGCGTGGGCGCGAGCAGCCGGGTGCTGGACATCGGCGCCGGCTACGGCGGCGCCGCCCGCTATCTGGCCCGGGAGCTCGGCTGCCGGGTGGTGGCGCTCAATCTCAGCGAGAAGGAGAACGAGCGCGACCGGCAGATGAACGCCGAGCAGGGCCTTGATCACCTGATCCACGTGGTCGACGGCAGCTTCGAGTCCATCCCCGAGGCCGACGGCGCCTTCGACGCGGTCTGGTCTCAGGACGCCATCCTGCACAGCGGCAGGCGCGAGCAGGTGATCTCCGAGGTCGCCCGGGTGCTTCGACCCGGCGGCGAGCTTATCTTCACCGATCCCATGCAGGCCGACGACTGCCCCGAGGGTGTGATCCAGCCCGTACTCGACCGCATCCATCTGGACACGCTGGGCTCGGTGGCGTTCTATCGGGACGCGGCGCGTCGCCACGGACTCGAGGAGCTCGAGGTCGTAGAGATGCCCGGACAGCTGGTCAATCACTACGGCCGGGTGCGAGAAGAGCTCGAGCGCAACCGCGATGCGCTGCACGGGCGGGTCTCGGACGCCTATATCGACCGGATGATCCAGGGGCTGGGCCACTGGATCGAGGCCGGCGGCAACGGATACCTGAACTGGGGTATCCTGCATTTCCGGAAAGCCGCCTCCTGAGGCGGCCGGCCGAACCCCGTACCATCCGACAGCCGCAGGTGCGCGGCGGGCAGCCGGGGTGCGGGCGGCTCTGCGACCGGACCGCACCCCGGGGCCGGATACGATCAACAGGAATACGGAGCTCGAATGATGTCACGTGAATACCTCTTCTCTTCCGAGTCGGTCGGCGAAGGCCATCCGGACAAGGTGGCGGATAACATCTCCGACGCCATCCTCGACGCCCTGCTGGCGCAGGACCCCATGTCCCGGGTGGCCTGCGAGACCCTGGTCAACACCGGCATGGCGGTGATCTCCGGTGAGATCACGAGCACGGGAGCGGTGGACTACACGGACGTGGTGCGCAGGACCATCGTCGACATCGGCTACGACGACAGCCGGCTCGGCTACGACGGCAACACCTGCGCCGTGCTCGTCGCGCTCGACAAGCAGTCGCCGGACATCGCCCAGGGCGTGAACGAGGGCACCGGCCTGGACCTGAACCAGGGCGCGGGCGACCAGGGGCTGATGTTCGGCTACGCCACGGGTGAGACGGATGCGCTCATGCCCATGCCGATCCAGTACGCCCACAGGCTCACCGAGCGGCAGAAGCGCGTGCGCAACGAGGGCCGCCTCCCCTGGCTGCGCCCGGACTGCAAGTCCCAGGTCTCCGTGCGCTACGATGCCGGGGGCCCCCGGGCGGTCGAGGCGGTGGTGCTCTCCACCCAGCACGATGAGCAGGTGTCCTACGACGAGCTCCGCGAGGCGGTGATGGAGGAGATCATCAAGCCCGTGATCCCCGCCGAGATGCTGAGTCCGAAGACCAAGTACTTCATCAACCCCACCGGGCGTTTCGTGATCGGCGGGCCCGTGGGCGACTGCGGGCTCACCGGGCGCAAGATCATCGTCGACACCTACGGCGGCATGGGCCGCCACGGCGGCGGCGCCTTCTCCGGCAAGGACCCCTCCAAGGTCGACCGCTCGGCCGCCTACGCGGCGCGCTACGTCGCAAAGAACGTGGTCGCAGCCGGCCTGGCGGACAAGTGCGAGGTGCAGATCGCCTACGCGATCGGCGTGGCCGAGCCCGTCTCGGTCCACGTGGACACCTTCGGCACGGCCCGCATCGACGAGGCCCGCATCGAGACCCTGATCCGCGAGCACTTCGACCTGCGGCCCAAGGGCATCATCCAGATGCTCGACCTGCTGCGCCCCATCTACAAGAAGACCGCCT
>JASFUT010000213.1:0-6078 GCA_050050175.1 Chromatiales bacterium | reverse complement strand
CCGTCTTCTTCGGGGCCGCCTTCTTCGGGGCCGCCTTCTTGGGAGCCGCCTTCTTCGGGGCCGCCTTCTTCGGGGCCGCCTTCTTCGGGGCCGCCTTCTTCGGGGCCGCCTTCTTCGGAGCTGCCTTCTTGGGCGCCGTCTTCTTCGGGGCCGCCTTCTTGGGCGCCGCCTTCTTGGGCGCCGCCTTCTTCGGGGCGGGCTTCTCAGACACCTTGGGTCCGGCGGCCCCGCCGGTCGCGACGCTCGCCGCCGTGGGCTCCTCCGGGGGCGCCTTCCGCTCCCGGATGGGCTCGG
The DNA here is from genome assembly GCA_050050175.1 of Chromatiales bacterium. Lineage (GTDB taxonomy): Bacteria > Pseudomonadota > Gammaproteobacteria > Chromatiales > Chromatiaceae > CAVQCX01. The sequence goes on along the minus strand of JASFUT010000213.1, from coordinate 5,784 downwards.
CATGCTCGCTCACGGGTACCGTGTCGACGACCGTGGGCGGCTTCTCGTCCAGGATGCGGCGGATCTCCCCGTAGACCTGCCCCACATCGTGCGCTCCCTCCACCCTCCGCAGCTTTCCGTGGAGCCGGTAGTACTGGATGAGCGGGGCGGTCTGGTGCTCGTAGACCCGAAGACGGTTGCTGATCGTCTCCTCGTTGTCGTCGGCCCGCTGCCGGACCCGCCCACCGCAGCGGTCGCACACGCCCTCGACCGTCGGGGGACTGGTGAACACGTTGTACATCTGGCCGCAGGAGGTGCAGGTCCGTCGTCCGACCAGCCGCTCCATGAGGCTGTCGGTATCGATGTCGATGAGCAGGACGAGGTCGATGGGCTGGCCCAGCTCGTCCAGGAGCTGGTCCAGGGCGTCGGCCTGGGCCGAATTTCGGGGGAAACCGTCCAGGATGAACCCTTCACGCGCGTCGGGCTGGCTCAGACGCTCTCGGATCATAGCGAGCACCAGCCCGTCGGAGACCAGCTGACCGGCCTCCATGGCCACCTGGGCCTGCCTGCCGAGGGGTGTCCCCTCCGCCACCTGGGCGCGAAGCAGGTCGCCGGTGGAGATCTGCGGGATGCCGTAATCCGCCACGATGCGCTTCGCCTGGGTCCCCTTGCCGGAGCCGGGCGCGCCGAGCATGATGATTCGCATTTACCTTTCCCCCCCTTGGCCGGACTCACGCGGCTTGGCGCCCCGGGCCCTCCGGACCTACACAATGCATTGATTCTTCTTGTCAATTAGCAAATTCGATAGCGGCATCCGCGAATTGCATTGGCCGCCTCTGCGCGGCTTGGTTAAGCTAATCTGATAGCTTTGGTCAAGTCAACGCACCTCTTATTGTCGGCACCCGTTTTGGGTTAATATTCCCGGCCCGCCACTTCAGGGTGACTGGCGAGCAGACGCAGGGGCCATGGACCAGATCTCCGACATCACCGAGGGCGAGCTCTGGGTCGTCGAGACCACGCTCAAGGAGCGCTACGGCGGCGACGTGGACGCGCAGCTTGCGGACTCTGAGGTTCGGCTCAACGTCTCCGACCGGGAGCTCACCGCCTGCCCGGTGCTCTACTGGAGCGCGGACGGCTGCAACTTCGTGGTCTTCAAGACCGGCGACCGGCGCTATCGCGCCCAGTTCTTCTACCGGGGCTTCCAGCAGTACGGCACTGGCGTTCGCGAGTACGACGACCTCACCGAGTGCGTCGTCTCTCTGCTCCAGGCCCAGGCAGACCACGAGGCCCAGGCGCGCGGAGACCTGCTCCAGAAGCGCAGATGACCCGGCGTCCCCCCATTCGCCTGGGGCCGCGGTACGGGATACGCGGCCCCAGATAACAATCCGGAACCGGAAACCCAGATCGAGGGAGAACCTCCATGACCGCTAAGAACGCCTTTTACGCCCAGTCCGGCGGCGTCACCGCCGTGATCAACGCCTCCGCGTGCGGCGTAATCGAGACGGCCCGTCAGCACACGGACAAGATCGCCAACGTCTACGCCGGGCGCAACGGCATCATAGGCGCCCTGACCGAGGACCTCATCGACACCAGCCAGGAGTCGGATGATGCCATCGCGGCCCTGCGCCACACCCCTTCCGGCGCCTTCGGCTCCTGCCGCTACAAGCTCAAGAGCCTGGAGCAGAACCAGCGCGAGTACGAGCGCCTGATCGAGGTCTTCAAGGCCCACGACATCGGCTACTTCTTCTACAACGGCGGCGGGGACTCCGCGGACACCTGCCACAAGGTATCCCAGCTTTCGGAGACCATGGGCTTCCCCATCCAGGCGATCCACGTGCCCAAGACGGTGGACAACGACCTGCCGATCACGGACAACTGCCCGGGCTTCGGGTCGGTGGCCAAGTACATCGCGGTGTCCACCCGCGAGGCGAGCTACGATGTGCGCTCCATGGCCAAAACGTCGACCAAGATATTCGTCCTGGAGGTGATGGGGCGCCATGCCGGCTGGATCGCGGCCGCCGGCGGCCTGGCGGCCGACGCGACCAACGATATCCCGGTAGTCATCCTGTTCCCGGAGATCGAGTTCGATCAGGAGCGCTTCCTGGCCAGGGTCAAGGCCATGGTCGAGAAGCATGACTACTGCACCATCGTGGTCTCCGAGGGGGCCAAGTGGCCGGACGGCAAGTTCCTTGCCGAGCAGGGCACCCGCGATGCCTTCGGGCACGCACAGCTCGGCGGCGCCGCCCCGGTGGTGGCCAACATGATCAAGGACGCCCTGGGATACAAGTTCCACTGGGCGGTGGCGGACTACCTGCAGCGCGCGGCCCGCCACCTGGCCTCCAAGACCGATGTGGACCAGGCCTACGCCATGGGCAAGGCGGCGGTGGAGTACGCCATCGCCGGCGAGAACGCCATCATGCCGACCATCGTCCGCACCTCCAGCCACCCTTATGCCTGGGAGGTGGGCAAGGCGTCCCTGTCGGAGGTGGCCAACGTCGAGAAGTTCATGCCCCGGGAGTTCATCTCCGAGGACGGCCTCGGCATCACGGAGCCCTGCCGCGAGTACCTGGTGCCGCTGATCCAGGGGGAGGACTACCCGCCCTTCGAGGCCGGCATGCCGCTCTACGTGACACTGAAGAACGTGGCCGTGCCGAAGAAGATCAACAGCGCCTTCGAGGTGTAAGGGACGTCCACCAGGGGGCTGCACGCCCCCTTTTTTGGTGCCGGTTGGCCTTCGACCCTTACCCCGGAGGTCCGGACATGACGCCAGAGCGAGCGCGGGAGCTGATCCTGCCGCAGCTTCAGTTCGGCGGCGGCTACAACCGCAACGCCGTGCGCCTCATCCTTGCAGAGGTGCAGCGTCACCACGGGCAGGAGGCGGTAGACCGGCTCATCGTCGAGACGGACCTCGAAGAGGCATTCGGCCTCAGGCCGGGGACGAATTTCTCCAGGGTCACGCCCTGAAACGGCGGGAACGAACGAATCCAACAAAACTTATCGAGAGGAGACGAGCATGAACGCGGGTCTTACATTCGCCCTGGTCTGCGGCTTGCTGGCGCTGGCCTACGGGTTCGTATCGGTCAAATGGATTCTCAAGCAGCCGAGCGGCACCGACCGCATGCGCGAGATCGCCGCAGCCGTCCAGGAAGGCGCCATGGCCTACCTGAACCGGCAGTACACCACCATCGGCATCGTCGGCGTGGTCCTGTTCTTCGTCATCGGCTTCGCCCTGGCGTGGAGCAGCGCCATCGGCTTCGCCATCGGTGCGGTCCTGTCCGGGGCCGCCGGCTACATCGGCATGCACATCTCGGTGCGGGCCAACGTGCGCACCGCCGAGGCGGCATCCAAAGGCCTGAACGCCGCGCTGCAGATCGCATTCCGGGGCGGCGCCATCACCGGGCTGCTGGTGGTGGGCCTGGGCCTGCTAGGGACCGCGGGTTACTACGCCATCCTGCTCGCCCTGGGCGTGGAGAACGCCATCCAGCCCCTGGTGGGCCTGGCCTTCGGCGGCTCGCTGATCTCCATCTTCGCCCGACTCGGCGGCGGGATCTTCACCAAGGGCGCCGACGTGGGCGCGGACCTGGTGGGCAAGGTCGAGGCGGGCATTCCGGAGGACGACCCGCGCAACCCCGCGGTCATCGCCGACAACGTGGGCGACAACGTGGGCGACTGCGCCGGCATGGCCGCGGACCTGTTCGAGACCTACGCGGTGACCGTCATCGCCACCATGCTGCTCGGCTCTCTGCTGATCGGCAGCGCGGACGCCGTCGTCTATCCCCTGGTGCTCGGGGGCGTCTCCATCGTCGCGTCGGTGATCGGCACCTTCTTCGTCAAGGCCAAGGAGGGCGACACCAAGATCATGTCCGCGCTCTACAAGGGCCTGATCGTGTCCGGGGGTCTCGCCGCCGTCGCCTTCTACTTCGTCACCGAGATGTTCATGGGCGACGTCGAGGGCTACAGCACCTGGGGCCTGTACGGCTCGGCCCTGATCGGCCTGGTGCTGACTGCCGCCATGGTGGTCATCACCGAGTACTACACCGCGACCGAGTTCTCGCCGGTACGTCACATAGCCGATGCGTCGCAGACCGGGCACGCGACCAACATCATCGCCGGGCTGGGCGTGGCCATGAAATCCACCGCCCTGCCCGTGCTCGCCATCTGCGCCTCCATCTGGGGGGCACACGACCTGGCCGGCCTCTACGGCATCGCGATCGCCGCCACCGCCATGCTCTCGATGACGGGCATCATCGTGGCGCTGGACGCCTACGGCCCCATTACCGACAACGCCGGCGGCATCGCCGAGATGGCGGAGCTCGACGAGAAGATCCGCGCGATCACCGATCCCCTGGACGCGGTGGGCAATACCACGAAGGCGGTGACCAAGGGCTACGCCATCGGCTCGGCGGGGCTGGCGGCGCTGGTGCTGTTCGCGGACTACTCCCACGCCCTGCACGCCGAGGGCGGGGGCCACGCCCTGGACTTCGGGCTGGACAACCATATGGTCCTGATCGGCCTGTTCATCGGCGGCCTGGTGCCCTTCCTGTTCGGGTCCATGGCCATGGAGGCGGTCGGCCGCGCCGCCGGAGGCATCGTCAACGAGGTGCGCCGCCAGTTCAGGGAGATGCCTGGCATCATGGAGCACACGCAGAAGCCGGACTATTCCCGGGCGGTGGACATGCTGACCAAGGCGGCGATCAAGGAGATGATCGTCCCGTCCCTCCTGCCTGTGCTGGTGCCCATCCTGGTGGGCCTGATCCTGGGCCGTGAGGCCCTGGGGGGCCTGCTGATCGGCACCATCGTCACCGGCCTCTTCGTGGCCATCTCCATGACCACCGGGGGTGGTGCCTGGGACAACGCCAAGAAGTACATCGAGGACGGCAACCTGGGCGGCAAGGGCTCGGAGGCCCACAAGGCGGCGGTCACGGGCGACACGGTGGGCGATCCCTACAAGGACACCGCCGGGCCGGCGGTCAATCCGCTGATCAAGATCATCAACATCGTGGCGCTGCTGATCGTGCCCATCATCTGAGCGGACGGGCCGGCGGGGCGCTTGCCCCGCCGGTTTCCGATCCGTTAATGTAGCGAAGAGGCCGGTCAGTCGCCGGCCTCTTCGCTTTTCGGGGAGCGAGCGTGAACCTGGACAAAGTCGACTCCGGCCGCGACGTGCCGAACGAGATCAACGTGATCATCGAGATCCCGGCCCACTCAGACCCGGTGAAGTACGAGGTCGACAAGGAGACCGGGGCAATGTTCGTCGACCGCTTCATGGGCACCGCCATGCACTATCCGTGCAACTACGGCTACGTGCCGCACACACTCTCCGCCGACGGCGATCCGGTGGACGTGATGGTGGTGACGCCCACCCCCCTGATCACCGGGTCCGTGGTGCGGTGCCGGCCGGTCGGGGTACTGCAGATGACGGACGAGTCCGGAGACGACGCCAAGGTCCTCGCGGTCCCGATCGACAAGGTCTGCAGGATGTTCAAGGGCGTTGCGGGGCCGGAGGACGTGCCGCCCGGACTCCTCGACCAGATCGCCCACTTCTTCGAGCACTACAAGGACCTCGACGAGGGCAAATGGGTCCGTGTGGAGGGCTGGGCGGACGCCGAAGCGGCCAAGCAGGAGATCCTCGACAGCGTGCGCATGTACAAGGAGGCCCCGGAGAAGCCGAATTTCTGATGAAAGAGGTAGACAGTAGTAAGTAGACAGTAGACAGGGGATGGCGCCCTGCCGTGGGTCAGGTCGGAGCAGGTGTTCAGCGCCCGCGTCCTGACGAGCGCCGCGTCCGGAGGCGAACGCACCCCG
>JASFUT010000212.1:0-6168 GCA_050050175.1 Chromatiales bacterium | reverse complement strand
TCCAGGACCTCCCGGTGGCGCTGCAGGATCAAGCCCGGGACCTGCGCCTGCTCGATACGCTCCCCGATTCTCGCGAAATGCTCGCTCAGTGCGCCGTCGAGCCTGCGCAGCTCGCTGTCAAGCTGCTTGAGCTGCCCGACCTCCGAGGGGATCCCCGCCGCATGGTCAATCCGGTCCAGAGCGCGCTCGACCAGCCGCTTCGCCCGCGCCACCGCCTTCGACAGCTTCGCCGGGGCGTTATCGGAAGCGCGCTGCGCACCGGCGGGAACAAGGGGTGCCTCCCGCGCCGCGGCCGCGGCAGGGGCCAGCACGAGCATGGAGAACGTGACCGCGACTGCCGCTGCAGTGACGCGCATGAACGAGGAGATTCGGCGCATGCCGCCGATGAAGGACCTTTCCATGTCGATTGCTCCCTTATCGAAGCTCCGCCTGCCGAGAGCCGGTTGTCAGGCGCCCGGGGCCCGCCTCATCTCGCGCTGGAACGGGACCCGAGGGCTCGCCCCAGCTGCGTCAATCCGGCCCCGGCTCGTCTGCCGCTCCCTGGGCGATCTGCATCTCCAGCCACCGTATGGCCGCCGCCAGCAACAACCGGGCATCCGCAGCCGCGTCTCCCTCGATGCCGGCAAGCCCGTCGGCCGCAGCCAGGCCCTCTGAGAGCGCATTTGCGAGCTCGCCCGCGTGCAGGGCGAGATACGCGGCCTGTACGCGGGCACGGGCGTCGGCGTACGTCGCCGGATCGGCAGCGGCCAGGAGGTCGAGGCGGTCGAGCGCGTCGGCGAACGTCGGCCGCGGGCTCAGGTCGAGGGTGAACGGCAGCAGGGCATGCTCGATCGTCTCCGAGCCGCGCTCGATCAGAATCTGCGCCTCCAGGCGGAGTGTGGCGACCGCCGCCGCGGGACGGAGCCAGAAGCCATGCTGAGCCCCGTCGCCTTCGGTGAGCTCGAACGGCCACACCAGCTCCCCCTCGCCCACCGCGGCCACCCCTGGATCAACCACCCCGACATCCTCCGGAATCGGCAGAGCGACCTCGCCCTCCGCATCAATGCCCAGATTCTCCAGGGTCAGGAGCAGTGGTATGACGTCGCCTGGTCTCCACTGCCCAGGCTCCGGCTGGATGTAGTCGAGTGCCCCGAGCAGCAGATGCGCGAACAGTCCTTGCTGACCTTCCAGGGCCGCCTCGGACAAGAGGTCGAAGCCGACGAACACGCTGCGCCCGCGGCCGTGATCCTGCACGGTAACCGCAGGTTCTGCGCTGTCGGAGGGCTGGACGTTGCCCGCAGGCCGGTAGGCGCCCACCACCGCGGCGGACATAGGCTCGACCTTCACCACCTTCGATCCGGTCGCCAGCTCCGCGGCATCGGCGGGGTGCAGGTCCGAGTCCTCCAGCACGACGGCCTCGGCCTTCGGCGCGGCGCCCTTGACCTCCAGTCCGAGAATCTCCTCCAACGCCCGGTTGCGCCGATCGTGCACGCCGGCCACCAGCAACCCCTCGCCGAGGTACACCGCCTCCCTGAGCTCGCGAGTCGTCTCCTCACCGAGCCTGACGTGCTCGGCGAGCAGCGCGTACCGCGTGTAGCCGCCGGTGCGCAGCTCGCGCAGAAAGCCCTGCTCCTCGCTCGTGATGGTGTACGACCAGCCCGCGCCGCTCAGCAGTGCCTCCAGAAACGCCCGCTGCGCCTCGGGTGCCGTCGGGGCAGCCGGCGGGTCGTGGGGATCACCCCCCGCCGGGAAGCCCTCGTCCATCAGCACCAGGAGGCGCCCGCCCTCCGGGTCCACCGCCAGCGAGCCCTCGATGCGATAGCGCAGCACCACCTCAAAGCCCGCGTGGCCCAGGGTGTGCCAGGCCCCCTCGTACGCGGCCTGAGCCACGCACGCATAGCCGCCTTCCTCCAGATCCGCGGTGGACAGGGACGTCCTCACGAGGGACTTTGCACCTGCGGGGACGCTGACGCGCTCTTCGGTGGCGTGGACGACCGCCTGCGTGTCCCCTCGCACCACGAGAAGCCTGACCGGCTGGTCCGGCACGGCTGCGGAGCCGGCCGGTGAGAGCTCGACGGTGCAGCCCTGGTCCTCTCCGAGATCCACCTCTCGCGCGTCCACGTAGATGCCGGCGGTCAGGCCGGGGCGCCGCTGAGCCACCTCGAAGCCGGCGGCCACCGCGGCCAGGGGCTCGCGCGACAGGGCGTCCGCCGCGATCAGCTCTACTTGGTGGATCCCCTCAGGCGCGTCCTCCAGATCCACGGCCACCTGAAGATGCTCCTCGGCGCGCGGCGCGAGCTCGCCGACCTCCAGGATGTCCTCGGCCAGGACCGCGCCCGCCGGACCCCTCACCCGGACGGTGACCCGAAGGGGCGGCTGGACTGCATTCGCGCTCTGGTTGAAAAGCCGTCCATCGACCAGCACCCGGTCCCAGGGCTCGTAGACCCTCATGTCGGTGGCGACGCCCGCGCCGAGCACCGCCGAGGGCGCGATGACCGCCAGCGCAGAACAGGCCTCGTCGACCATGCGCCCCTGGTCGTTCAGCAGCAGCGCCCGGACCTCGAAGTCACCCACAAGCGTCGTGCCCGTGTTCCAGTCCGCCGCATATGCCCGTCGCCCACCCGAATCGAGGTCGCCGTAGACGACCGGCTCCAGCACGGCGACCGGGTCGCCGCCTCCGGCCGGATAGATGCCGAGCTGCAGGGTGCCCGAGGCGGGCCCGGACCCCTCGTTCACGATCGCTCCGGTGATCTCCACCGGCTCGGCCGCGCCATAGTCGGTCCGGTCGGTCGCCACCTCTACGGCCAAGCCGGTGTCGACACGAAGCTCTGGGATGTCGAGAGGGAGGGAGAGCACCTCACCCGTAAAGCTGTTCTCGAACTCCAGGACCGCGCTCCGGGCGGCGGGCCTGACCTCGTGCAGCGCCATGCCGCGGAAAGTCAGGTCGAAGCCGATGCTGCGCCCGTCGCTGGTCACGCCGAGCAGGCGCCAGTGGTGGGCCGCGCCGCCGGCCGGGTCGGCGGCGCTGTCGGGCAGGCGCGTGGGGTTGGACAGCACGATGTCGTCCGGCAGTCCAAGGCGGAGGTCGACGTCTATGCCGCCGAGGCGGTCCAGCGCCTTGGGCAGATAGTCCATCACCAGACTGGTGGCGGCCAGCCGGGTGCTCATGATGCCGCTTCGCCAGGAGCCGTCGGCCCGCTGTTTGCCGAGGAGATAGCCGACGGCTGCGCGCATCTGCGGGTCGTCGGGCGAGGGATGGGTGTACTCGAGGGCCAGGCCGGCCAGCGACGTGACCAGCGGATCGCTTCCCGAGCCCGTATATCTGCCCCAGCCGCCGTCCGCCCGCTGGGTCGCGCGCAGGTAATCGGCCAGACCGGCCATGGCCGTCTCCATCTGAGCGGCCAGCGCCGGATCGTCCACCACCTCGAGGGTCTCCCCCAGCCCCGACAGGGTCATTGCCCGCTGGATGATAGAGGAGCCCGTATAGGTGTCCGCCTGGTGGAGAAAGTATCGCGATGCGCGCAGGATCTGTGAGCGCATGGCGCTCAGCTCGCCGAGGTCGAGCGGCGCCTCGACCAGGCGACTTATGAGCCGGGTCGAATCGCCGGCGACGAGCATGCCCTGCGTACCGGCGGCGACACCCGCCGCGCCGTCGGCCCGGACCAGCCGCTCGACGGTGCCATCCGGACGGACGAGGTTGAGCCCGTCGGGGGTGCTCAGGCTGTCGCGTGTCCTCGCCTCCGACGAGTAATAGAGACGATCGCCTTCACCAAAGGCGAGATACAGGGGGCGGAACGAGAGGCCGTCCGCGAATACATGCGCCGACCCCGTCTCATCGACCCTGACGACGTTGAAGTCGTTGTAGTTGGCGACATAGAGCGAACCGTCGTCTGCGAACGCCAGCCCCCACGGGCGCGACAGCAGCCCACCCGCGGCCCAGACCTCGGCGGTGGTGTCATCCGGGAAGAAGCGCAGGATGCGGTGGTTGTTGTAGTCGGACACATAGAGTCGCCCGTCCGGACCCAGCTCGATGTCCCGCGCGGAGGGGACCAACACGGGCAGGACATGCCAGGAACCGTCCGGGTGCACCCGCACCAGTCTCCCGTTCCTGCCCGCCACGTACATGGTGCCGTCGGGGGCCACGGCCAGGCCATAGCCGTCGGTGCCGAGGCCCGAGGCATGGACGGAGGCGGCCCCGGTGCCGGGATCGACCGCCCAGATCCTGCCGTCCGAGGTCACCGTGTAGAGCCTTCCATCCGGTCCGCGCTCCAGGTCCCTGGGCGAGGCCATCGCGGGGTCGCCCCCCAGCGACTCGAGGCGGTAGCCGCTCAGGGAGGACGGATCGAGTTCGTCCACCGTCGTCAGCACGTCCACAAGATTCTTGACAACGAGGAAGGTGTTGGCCGGATCGTTGTTCCACCACCCGCTGCGCTGATCCAGGTGCCAATAGGAGTAGTCGCCGGCCTCACGGCGCTTGCCGAGCAGATAGCGGGCAGCCAGGTATTGAGTGCGGAAGGTCCGGTCCGCCGCGGGCCACTCGGTCAGGGCCCAGGCGCTGAACGCGGTCTGGGTCTGCAGCTGATGGGGCCGGTTGTCGCTCAGGGCGCCGGAGGCCTGCAGCGCGCTGGTGACCCCGTTGTACAGGAACTCCGCCGCCTCCCGGTCGATGGGTGCCTTCTCGAAGGACGACGACAGACCCAGCAGGCTCTGGGTCTGGATGTGGCATCCCTGGCAGCGATTACGCTTCTGCCAGCCGACCGCCTCGCGCGCCACGTAGACTCCGCCGCGCTCCACTGCGTCCCGCACCGCCAGGAACAGGGGGTCGGTCACCGTGCCCTGGGTCACGTCCACACCCCTCAGATCGATACGGCCGCGAACGGTGTGCGTCCCTTCCGCAACCACCTCTGGCGCGATGGTGAATGCGCCGACCGGTCGATCCCCCACGTGCAGAGCGCCTTCCACGACACCATCGGCAAGGCCGTTCGCCTCGACGATCGTCACCTCGAGATCACCGGCCTGCGTCGGCACCCAATACCCGAAATCCAGCTCGCGGTGCGCACCGACAACCATCTCGGGCACGACCGACGTGGACGCCGCAAGGACGACCCCGCTCTCGGGATCCTTGACCTCCAGCCTGAACGCGGGGTTGATCAGCGGGACGTTCCCCGAGTTGACCAGCAGGGCGCTCAGGGCGACGGGGCTGTCCTGGCCCGCTTGGGCGATGGGCGGATCGAGCGAGGCATAGCCCGCGAACGCCGCCGTCGCCTCGACCTCCACGCTCCCCTCGGCCTCGGCGTAGACGCGGCCGGCGGGAAGGCCCGCGGTCCGGGATCCGGGCTCGATTGCGCGAACCAGAAACCGATAGGCGCCGGGCGGGTGTTGCGCCGTCGGCCACCGCAGCTCCAGCTGCCGGGTCTCGGACGGACCCAGCGTGAGCTCGGGTCTTGCGCTGTCGGTTCCGGGGACGACGGGATCGACGTAAGCCACCGTCCGTCCGAGCGCGTCCACCACCTCGGCCAGCACCTGAACGGTCTCCGTCTGCTCCTCCAGATTGCCGATCCATGCGCGGACCCGAACCTCCCCGTGCGCCCCTGCCGAGCCCTGCACCGACTCCACGGACAGCACCTGCAGGCGGGGCTCTGTGGGACCATCGCCCGGCTCGACAGGCAGGGGGTCCAGCGCGACCGGCAGGGAGTAGGTACCGTGCTGTTTCAGCTCGACGGCGTAACGCGCGGCCCCATAGCCGAGAGCCGTGATCTCGACGCTGAACGACAGCGCCTGGATGCCCTCCAGCCGGAACGCGCCGTCGGCGCCGGACAGGACAGCCGTGCTGCCATCGTCCAGTGCGACTCGAGCACCGGCCAGAGGGAGACCAGTCTCGGTATCCCGGACCGTCCCCTCGATCGACGAGCTGGCGAGGGCGGGGGGGCTCTCGGTCTGCGGGGGGAGGCGGAAGGTGAGGCTGACATCGCCGAAGACCTCCACCGACACCGTAAACTGCCGGGATGAATGGCCCTGGGCGCTGATCGCCAGCACCAGCTCCTGCGCGGTGATGCCGGCGAGGTCGAAGGCCCCCTCGCCATCGGTTTCGATGGGCCCTCCCCCGAGCGAGGGCTCGACCAGCGCACCCGCCACCGGCTCGCCCGTGATACCGTCGACCACCCGGCCCCGCAAGGTCAGTGAATCGGG
>JASFUT010000211.1:0-6169 GCA_050050175.1 Chromatiales bacterium | reverse complement strand
GGGTGAGGATGTGCTCGTTGAACTCCGGGTGGAACTGAAGACCCCAGGCGCGGTCGCCCACGCGAAAGGCCTGGTTGGGGTCCAGGCGGCTGCGCGCCAGATGAACGGCCCGCGGGGGCAGCTCGAGCACCGACTGGCGGTGGCTGACGTGCAGCGGGGCGCGAGCAGGCAGCACGCTCCCGAGCAGGCCGTCGCCGCGCGCCGCCGGAGACAGCTCCACGGTGACGGTCCCGACCTCGGGGCCCCGGGGGTTGTATCCTACCCGCCCGCCCAGGGCGTGGGCCAGGAGCTGATGTCCGAAACAGATGCCGAGCGCAAAGGCGCCTTCCTCCACCGCGGCGCGCAGCCACAGGGCGGCCTCCTCGATCCAGGGGTCCCCGTCGGTCACCATCGCGCTCGATCCGGTCACCACCACTGCCCGGACGGCCCCGGGGGGCGGGAGCCCTTCGCCCCGATGAGTCCGGATCACCCGGACAGGCCAGTCCCCGGCACCCATACCCTCGAGCACCCAGTCGGCGAAGTCGCCCGGTACGTCGGCGAGGCTGTCGAGCTTCTCACCGGGCTGGATGACCAGCAGATTCGGCATTTGGCGATCTACCCCTTGAACGCCTCGGGCCTGGCGAGCCAGGCCGCCTCTTCGGGCGTGGTGGCGCGGCCGAGCGCGGCGTTGCGGTGGGGGAAGCGGCCGAACCGGGCCACTATGTCCCGATGGTGCCGCGCCCAGCGGGCGTTGCCCTCCAGCCCGGCCGCCTCGAACAGGGCCAGGGCCCGGTCCTGGTCCACCAGGTGCTCGCTGTGCATGAAGGGCATGTAGAGAAACACCTTCTGCTCGCGGGACAGCTCCCGGTCCAGCCCGCGGCCGATGGCGCGATCCGCGACCTCACGCGCGCCCTGCTCCGTCGAGAAGGCCTCGGGGCGGCCCCGGAAGACGTTGAGCGGGACCTGGTCGAGCAGGATGGCCAGCGCCAGCGCGCCATCCGCCCCCTCCTCCCAGTGATCCAGATGCCCTTCCCGCGCCATGTGCCAGAGACCCAGGAGCCTGTCGCGGACCGCCGCGTCGAACTGCGGGGTGGAGCGGAACCAGCGCTCGCGGCTCTCCGGAGCGAACCAGAACTCGAGCACCGCCTCGGGACGGGGGTCAGCCGCTGGGCTCATCGCTGCGATCCGACGCGTCGGTCAGCCAGGTCCGGGTGTCCAGCGCGGCCTCGTCCGCCGCCTGAAGCAGCCCCTCGACCCAGCGCCCGGGCCCGGCGACGTAGACGTCGCACTCGGGCAGATCCCTCTGGTCCGCCAGCAGCCGCTGGAGAAGCTCCGCCGGCTGCGTCTCGAGCGCCAAGGGCGAGTAGGCGAAGTTCTCGAGCGCGTCGGTCCAGGCCCGGCAATGGTTGTCCAGCAGGTTGCCCGGCCCGCTGTCCTCCAGCCGATAGAGATGGATGCGGACCACGTTGTCTATGGCGATCACGTGCTCCACCAGGCTCTTGATCGCCGCGTATCCGTCGCCGACCGCAACGAATACCGCGGGCGCCGCGGACTCCTCACGCAAGGTGAAGCGCCCTTCGGGACCGGAGATCTGCAGGGTCTGGGAGGCCATGCCTTCGCCGAAGACCTCCCGCGCGAAAGCGTCGTCCGGGTCGCGCCGGACCAGGAAGTGCAGGTTGCGCCCGTCGCACGGGCAGCTGGCGATGGGCATCCGCGCGGCCGCCCCGTCCTCCGTCGTGAGCTCCACACGCTGCCCCGCCATGAACCTCAGGGTATGAGTGCGGGGGGTCTGCACGCGCAGCAGCGCCAGATCCTCGCCGACGGGCTCCACCCTGCGGACCGAGGCGCGGATCTCCTGATGCGGGAGATCCTGGGGCGTCAGCGCCTCGGACGCCTCCAGGACCAGATCCGTGACGGCGGTGTTGGAGCAGGTCAGGATGTATCCACTCTCGCGCTCACGGGCGCTGAGGACGAAATCATGATCGCGCGTCTTGCGCACGCTCCCGGAGGCCACCCGGGCCTTGCAGGTACCGCACACCCCGCTGGAGCACCCGTACTCCAGGTGCAGGCCGGCCTTGAGGGCGGCCTCCAGGATGGAGTCGCTGCCCTCGACGAAGAACTCGTGCCCGCTCGGGTGGATGCGCACGCCCGCCGCCATGATCTTGAGCAGGGCGTCCTTGGCGAACAGCTGGGCGCGAACGTCGGAGATCTCCGGCGGCTCCGCCATCGCCGTCGTGAGCCGGTCACCGAGCTCCGCCACCGCCTCCCGGAGCTCCCTTTCCGGCGCCTGGGCGGCGAATTCCAGGGCCTTGGCCACGTCGCCCATCAGGGCCCTGGAGGCATTGAGGGCCCCCTTGGTCTCCACCAGAACCCGCTGGAACTCCTTCAGCCGGGACATGAGGACCTCGGGGTCCGGCATCCAGCCGTCGCTGTACGACTTTCTGGGCCGGGCTTCGGTCTTGATCGCCTGGACCCGTTCGAAGACGGGATCCCCCTCGACATCGATGTGAGGATAGGCGCGCAGCAGATCCGACATCTGGATCTGGCCCTCGAACGTCGCGAGCTCCTCGTTCCGGATCTTGTGCTGGAGGTCGCCCCGGGACACCCCGGCGAGCCGCGCGGCCCGGGAAAGGCTAAGGAGTTTCGGCATCGCGTGCGGACCCCGACGAATAGCGCTTGCCACCCCCTCATGGTAACCGAAAGTGCCCGCCGCACGGCCCGCCCGTGCCCGCGGGCACGGATTCTGCTTCCCTGTGACCTCAGGGCGGCCCGGGGCCGCGCGGAGTCCACACCCCGGGGAGGCACGATGGGCAAGGTCTGGAAGCAGACACCGAGAGGCGGCTGGGCGCGGGTCGAGGATGCGCCGGCCCCGACGCCCTTGGATGAGCCGGACACCGAGGGCGGGCCGCCGGTCGGGGTGCCGGTTCTGCAGCCCTTCGTGGACGCCTGCCTGACGGCGCTCCCCCGGAGCCTCCCGGCCATGGGGGCGAGAGAGAAGCTCGGCCTGTGCCTCTTCCTGCTGGGTGCGGCGGACCACCTTTGGAGCCGGCAGGGGCTGGACGACCGCCGCTATCCTGCCGCCGCCGAAACGATCCTGCGCGGGCTGGGCATCGAGCCGGAGAAGGCCGCGACGATCGTGGCCGCCCTGCCCCAGGTGGCGCAGGAGCCAATCGGTCGCCAAGCGCTCCTGCAGGGGGCGCAGACCTTCGAGCGCTGGTACGAAGGCGGAGACGTCAACGCTGTTCTGGTCGTCCCGGAGCTGGTCTCCGAGTGGAGGACGGAGCCGGCTCCGGGCGGTGCCCCCTGAACGCCCGCGGACGGAGCGGCCGGGCTCAGGACGAAAGTTCAATCGTGACGACCGGACCGGGATTCACAGACACACAGGAGGGCCAGACGTGGAACATCGAGTCGAGCTACTGATGAGCGGCTTCGTCACCCACGACACGCGCCGGTTCGTGGTGAGCCGCCCCGAGGACTTCGAGTTCGAGCCCGGGCAGGGGGCGGAGCTGACCATCGACAGCCCGGAGTGGCGGGACAAGGGCGGACCCTTCACGCCCACCTGTCTGCCCGGGGACGGGGTATTGGAGTTCACCATCAAGCGCTATCCCGAGCGCGAAGGGCTGACCGACCGTCTCCATGCCCTGGAGGCGGGGTCGCGCCTTCTCATGAGCGCACCGTTCGGGAGCATCGGATACCGGGGGCCGGGGCTTTTCATCGCCGCCGGAGCCGGGATCACACCTTTCCTCGCCATACTGCGGCGCCTCGCCGCCGAGGGAGGGCTCACCCAGGACCACGGCCTGCTCTTCTCGAACAAAACGGCGGCGGACCTGATCTGCGGCCCGGAGCTGAAGCACTACCTCGGAGACAGGGCGTTGTTCACCTTCACGCGCGAGCAGGATCCGGGCCACGAGCACCACCGGGTCAATGCCGCCTTTCTCAAGGCGCACATGGGGGACCCGGACCGGTTCTTCTATGTGTGCGGGCCCGACGCGTTCGTGAAATCCGTCAACGCCGACCTGGTCTCGCTGGGGGTGCACCCGGACCACCTGGTCTACGAACAATGAGCGGGCCTCCCGAAGCGAGGTGAGACCGGCGAACGATGCGCGAATCGGACGAGTGTACGCAGGACCTTTCCAGCCAGGGTGCCGATCAAGGGCGACGCACGGGGTGGTCCGGGATTGCCGCCGCCGCGCGGGTGGAGCAGACCCCGTGCGTGCCCGGCGATGGGGGAAATCAACCCGGGGCGGAGGATTTGGCCCCGTAGCGCCGGCGGCGGCGGGCCTGCCTCCGCGACCCGGCCCGCCTGCCGCCTGGTACGGCCTTTGCGAGGGCTTGACCGTCGCGGATCGCCGGCGACCCAGGGTTACAGACCGCCCAGGGCGTTGTGCACCGAGAAGGCGAACCGGGAGATCGGAATGGGAGCGGCATCGACCACACTGCACGAGACCGTGGACGCCCTGTCCGCGGACACCATCGACCAGCACCGTGCACTCGTCTCCCTCCAGGAGGAGCTGGAGGCGGTGGACTGGTACCGCCAGCGCGCGGATGCCGCGGCCGACGACGAGGTGCGCGCGATCCTGCTGCACAACATGCGCGAGGAGATCGAGCACGCCTGCATGATTCTCGAGTGGCTGCGCCGCCGCAACCCCATATTCGACGAGCAGCTGCGGACCTACCTGTTCTCCGAGGGAGACATCACCGAGGTCGAGGAGACGGAGACCGCACCGGGCGGGACTGGGCGCCACCGGATCAGGAAGCGCGGGAGGCCTCCCCGTCCTCCCCCGGCCCGCGGGCCGCGTCATCGTCCGTGCGAGCGTCCGGGGGACGCAGACCGTACTTCTGAATGCGGTAGCGCAGGGTCTCCCGGGTGGTGCCCAGGGCGCGCGCCGTGGCGGTGACGTTGCGGCCATGCCGTTCCAGGGCGGTCTCGATGATGTAGCTGTCCATCTGGTCCAGCGCCATCGACCCGTCTAGCGGGATGGAGACGCGGTTGCCCTCTACCTGGGGACCCTGGGAATCGGTGCCGACGCGCTGTCCGAGCTGCAGCCACTCCTCCGGGAAGCTGTCGCCCTCTGCCAGGAGGACCCCGCGCTCGATGACGTTGCGCAGCTCGCGGACGTTCCCGGGCCAGGTGTAGGCGCGCAGCCGGCGATACACCGCCTCGGGCACCGCCTTGACCTCCTTGCCGGCCTTGGCGTTGAACTCGGCCACGATGAGGGGGACCAGGTCGTCCAGGTCGTCCAGGCGGTCCCGCAGGGGCGGGATATCGAGCTGAAAGACGCTGAGCCGGTGGAACAAGTCGCTCCTGAAGCGACCCTCCCGCACCCGCTGCTCGAGGTTACGGGCGCTGGCCGCCAGAATCTGCACATCGATGGGTATCTCCCGCTCCCCTCCCAGGCGCCGCAGGGTCCGGTCCTCGATCGCCTTGAGCAGCTTGGACTGCAGATCCAGATCCATCTCGGCGATCTCGTCGAGGAACAGGGTGCCTCCGTGGGCCTGCTCCATGTATCCCCGGTGCCGTCCCTTGGCCCCGGTGAACGCCCCCGCCTCGTGACCGAAGAGCTCCGACTCCAGCAGGTCCCGCGGCAGGGCGGCACAGTTGACCTCCACCAGCGGCCCGGCACGGCGCGGACCGGAGTGATGGAGTATCCGCGCCACCAGCCCCTTGCCCGTACCGGTCTCGCCGCCGATGACCAGCGCGCTGAACGGCACCTCCACCAGGCGGACGATCAGGTCGCGCAGCTCGCGGGTGGCCGGGCTGCCCCCGATGATCGAATCGGGAGAGTAGCGCCGGCTGCCCGCCTCCGCCTGGAATCTCAGCTGCTGCTGGGCGCGGGCGCTGCGCGCGGCGCCGCCGATCACCACCTCGAGACGGTCGAGGTTGCACGGCTTCTCCAGGAAGTCGAAGGCCCCCAGGCGCAGGGCGCGCACCGAGTCCGGCACACTGCCGTACCCGGTGAGGAATATCCACTCCCCGGGCAGCCCTGCCTTGCGAACCCAGTCCAGCAGATCCAGGGAATTGCCGTCCGGCAGGCTCATGTCCGCCAGCACCACCAGGGGATCGAGACGCTCGTCGTGCAGCATCCGGCGGGCCTCGGACTGGGTGGCCGCCAGGCTGACGTCCCAGCCCTTGCGGCGGAAGTGGCGGATGAGCTCGTTCCCCAGCAGCGTTTCGTCCTCGATGATCAGC
>JASFUT010000210.1:0-6194 GCA_050050175.1 Chromatiales bacterium | reverse complement strand
ACTCCGCCCGCGCAGGAGCCCCAGCCGACTCCCGAGCCTGTATCGACGCCGGAGCCGGAGCCGGAGCCCCCGAGCAAGTCTGCGCCCCGGCCTGAGCCGAAGCCGGCGCCCAAGCCCGTGCCGAAGCCCGTGCCGAAGCCCGTGCCGAAGCCCGTGCCGAAGCCGGCGCCCAAGCCCGTGCCGAAACCCGTGCCGAAGGCCGCGCCCAAGCCCGTGCCGAAGCCCGTGCCGAAGCCGGCGCCCAAGCCCGTGCCCAAGCCCGTGCCGAAGCCCGTGCCGAAGCCCGTGCCGAAGCCCGTGCCGAAGCCCGTGCCGATCACCCGGCCCGAGCCCCGACCCATCTCACCCGGCGCGCAGGCACCGGCGCCGATACCCGGACGGCCTGGGTCGGGCGCGCCGGGGGCGGTCGCGGCGCCGGGACCCGCCCCGGGCGCGGCGGCCGGCCGTGAGGCCATGACCTTCGACGGCATCGCGGACTGGAAGAAGGACTATCTGCGCGGGCTCCAGGAGGCGATCGGACGCAGCCAGTTCTACCCCGAGGAGGCCAGGCGCCGGCATGACAAGGGCACCGTGACGGTAGGCTTCGTGCTGCTGCGCGACGGGACGATCACGCGCATCCACCTGCGGCGCAGCTCCGGGTCCCCGTTGCTGGACGACGCCGCCCAGGAGGCCCTGCGCCGCCTCGGCCGTTACAAGCCTATTCCGCCGGCCTTCGGCCGGTCCCGCTGGGAGATGGCGGTGCCCGTCCGCTACGACCTGCGCTGAGGCGCGCTCGCCTCAGACTCAGCAGGTCGAGCTGGAAGCTGAGCAGCCCCGCCAGTATGAGCGCCGTTCCCGCCCACACGCGCACGCCGATCGGCTCGCGGTTGAGCAGGCTGCCGAGCATCAGTGCGCTGACCGGCGTGACCAGGGTGACCACGGCGACCCGCGTGGCGGCGACCTGCCGCAGCACATAGTAGTAGAGCGCGAAGCCGATGGCCGATCCGAAGACCCCCAGGTACAGGATGGCCGCAATGCTTCGTGCCGGCGTTACCTGGGGCCAGCGGCCGTCGAGCAGCAGCCAGGTCGCGACGAAGAGGGGTACCGCAAGGGTGAGGCTGCCGGCCGTCACTGCCAGGCCGTGGAGCCGCGCCCCGATGCGCTTGACCCAGACCGAGCTCAGGGAGTGGACGAGGGCCGCCGCCAGCACACCCCCGACGCCGGCCGCCGCACCCGGCGAGGCCTCCAGGCCCGTGTAGAAGATCAATAGGAGACCCGCCGTCCCCAGCGCCATCCCCAGGACCTTGAGCGGGGCGAAGGCGTCTTCCCCCAGCCAGATCGAAGCGAATGCCCCGGTGAAGATTGGCGTCATGCCGAAGAGCACGGAGATCCACCCGGAAGGAATCAGCTGGGCGGACCAGTACACCAGCAGCATGGCGACGTAGATCCCCCCTCCGGCGGCGCCGTAGGTGGCCCTCGACGCGCGGTCCCGTGGGACCGGAGTCCCCGATACGGCCACCAGCAGCCAGACCAATGCGAGCCCGATCACCATGCGCGCGGCCACGCCGAACAGGAATCCCACGTCCTCCCCGCTCCACTTGATGGCAAGCGGAGTGGTGCTCCAGATCACAATGACGGCCAGATAGGCCGAGGTCACCGGCATGGGACCTTGCCTCGCAGAGAAGGAACCACAGGCACCGCACAAGCTCGAGCGATGGCCGTCGGGGCGCCGCCGCACCGGCCCTTCGGCGACGGGCGGAGCTCAAGTAGAACACCGCCGTGTCATGACGCAAAGCGCTCACGAAGGGCAGGACAGGCGGGCCCCGGTTCTTTTCGCCCAAGCTTGGCGCTAGTGTACTGTGTCGCAGTTACTGGCGCTTTCAGAGCCCCCCATTAGTGTCAGGACCAGGCGCAGTGCGTAGGCAATGGCAGGCCCTTGTCAAGCGCTGCAACGCCGTCATGGCACTTTTGGGGGGCTCCCGACGGGCGAGCCACTAACTACGACGCAGTACACTAGACTCCCTGGCCAAACGCCGACGCTTTGCCCGGATGCCGCCACCGACGCCCGTCCGCCGCACGGCGGTCGAGGCGCGGCCGTCAATGGACACCTGGAAACGCGAAAGATGAGCATTCGGAGCCGTCTGACCCTCGCGCTGCTCGCCTTCATGGGGCTGTTCACTTTGAATCTGGCCGTGTTCACCTGGAGTCAGTCCAAGCAGGACGCCAGCGTGGACAGACTGAGCGAGGCCGTTTCCAAGCAGCTGGACGTAGTCTCCCTGGCCCAGAAGGTGCGTGAGCAGAACCGAAGGGGCTTTCTGCTCCGGACCCTGCTGATCAGCGACCAGCAGACCCGCCTCAAGCCGGAAGAGCTCGAGGCCGCCGTCACCCAGATCAGCGAGCTCGACCGGAACGTCGAGCGCCTCGCCCGGCGGGCGGACACCAACGACCGGGAAGAGATCGAGCGCGTGCAGTGGGCTTTCGGCAAGCTGATGGGCGAATGGTACGACTTCTACGGACGCTTCGCGGCGGCCTCCGCGGGACGGGACGAGACGACCGCGGAGAAGGCGGACTGGGAGCACGAGTACGAGCAGCTCCTGTCGAGGCTTCAGCTGCTGCACGAGGCCGAGAAGAGCGCCGTATCCCGCGCCAGCGCCACCCTCGACGAGATCCAGGCGCTTACCGACCGGACGTCCTTCATCATCTTCGCCTGCTCCGCCCTGATCTCGGTGGTCCTGGGGTTCACGGTGGTGCATGCCATCAGCCGGGGGGTCGAGACGCTGCGGGACGGCGCCACGCGGCTCGGCGAGGGCGATCTGGAGCATCGGATACACATCAGGGCGCGCAACGAGCTGGGCGAGCTCGCCGAGGCGTTCAACCGGATGTCCGCCAGGCTGGGGCAGGCCATGGAGCAGGCCCAGGCGGCGAGCGCCGCCGCGGACGAGGCCAATCACGCCAAGAGCCGATTCCTGGCCAACATGAGCCATGAGCTGCGCACACCGCTCAACGCCATTATCGGCTACAGCGAGATGCTGCTGGAGGAGGCCGGAGAGCTGGGCCCGGACGAGCTCTCGGCGGACCTTCAGAAGATCCTCTCCGCCGGGCGGCACCTGCTCTCGCTGATCAATCACGTGCTGGACCTGTCCAAGATCGAGGCAGGCAAGATGCAGGTGTACGTGGAGTCGTTCGAGGTCCCGGCCATGCTCGGGGAGCTGGAGAGCACGATTGCGCCGCTGGTGGCCAAGAACGACAACCGACTCAGGCTGGAAGTAGGCCCCGACGTGGGACTCATGGCAACGGACCAGACCAAGCTGCGGCAGACGCTGCTGAACCTCCTGAGCAACGCGTGCAAGTTCACCGAGCGGGGGGAGATCGGGCTCGAGGCCCGCCTCGAGGCCGCAGACGGCGAGGATTGGATGATCTTCACCGTGACCGACACCGGCGTGGGGATGACCGAGGAAGGGCTGTCGCGGATCTTCAACGCCTTCAGCCAGGCGGAGCTATCCACGACCAAGCAGTACGGGGGCACGGGACTGGGGCTGGCCATCAGCCGGCAGTTCTGCCAGCTCCTCGGCGGCGACATCGGGGTACAGAGCGAGCCGGGCAAGGGCACCCGGTTCACGGTCAGGCTTCCGCGGGACATCCAGAAGGCGAAGACCCCGCCGGCGGGCGCGCCGCCCCCGGAGGTCAACCCCGAGCGGCTGGTGCTGGTGATCGACGACGATCCCGCCGCGCTCGAGCTGGCGCGGCGCTCGTTGGTGAAGCACGGCTTCTCCGTGGTCACCGCCAGCAGCGGCGAGGAGGGCATTGCCCTGGCCAGGCAGATCCACCCGGTAGTGATCACCCTGGACATCCTCATGCCCGGCATGGACGGATGGCAGGTGCTCAGCGCACTCAAGGCGGACCCGGAGACCGCGGCAATACCCGTGGTGATGATGTCCATGGTGGACGATCGCGAGCTCGGGTTCGCCCTGGGGGCCGCGGACTACATGATGAAGCCCATCGACCGAAACCGCCTGACGCAGGTGCTGGAGTGCCTGCTGCGGGACCAGCGCGGCGCACAGGTGCTGATCGCCGAGGGCGACCAGGAGAGCTCGGATGCGCTGGCGAAGACACTCGAGCAGCACGGCTTCCAGGTGAGCCGCGCGCGCAACGGCCGGGAGGCGCTGGCCAAGCTGCACGACGCCCGTCCCGATCTGATCTTCGTCGACGTCGCCCTGCCGGAAATGGACGCGGTGGAGCTGCTCGAGGCCGTCTCACGCAAGGACGCGTGGAAGGACATCCCCGTAGTCGTCCTGAGCGACCGCGAGCTCTCCCCTGCCGACCGCGAGCGCCTGAGCGGAGGCGTACGCAAGGTGCTCACCACCTCGGGCAGCAGTCCGGAGCATATACTGACCCAGATCTGTGAATTCGTCGCCCGCGGCGGGCACCAGGGGAGTGAGTCGAAATGAGCAAGATTCTGCTGGTCGAGGACAACGAGATGAATGCCGACATGCTCTCGCGCCGCCTCGCGCGGAGGGGCTACGAGGTGAGCCTCGCCAAGGACGGTGAGGAGAGCATACGCAAGGTCCAGGCCGACCCGCCCGACCTCATCCTCATGGACATGAGCCTGCCCGTGATGACCGGCTGGCAGGCCACGCGCGCGCTCAAGGACGATCCCAGCACCCGCCACATCCCGGTCATCGCCCTCACCGCTCATGCCATGGCGGAGGACCGGCAGAAGGCCCTGGAGGCAGGCTGCGACGACTATGACACCAAGCCCGTGGACCTCGCACGCCTGCTGTCGAAGATCGAGTCGCTGCAGGGCAAGGGCGAGGCCTGACGCGGGGCGCGGGCCGATCCGGGCAGGTCCCGGCGGGCACCGCAACAAGCGAGGGCATCAAGCCGAGGCCTCGGGGCCGAATCCCCGGAAGCCGAGGGCCCTCTCTCCATCGTCTGCGCCTTCCCGGCACAGATTCTAGAGCCCGCACTGCTCACCACGGCGGCAGACAGCCTGATCTAAGCCTCTGTTCTTAAATCGAAAAGCTGTCGCTTCCCACTTCTTTCCGACAGGACAGTGTGTCAAGCGCCGCCTGCCTGTCATGTCTCGGGCGGGTCCCTGCACGCCTGGGCTTGGTGTTACTCCGCCCATTCCCGGGCTCCGCCCTTCGGGCCGTTCCGCGGCCGTCCAAGATCGCTCCAGGCGATCTTGTCGCTCAAGCCCGGCGCCCGGACGCACAGGTCCTGCTCCGGAGACGCGATCCGCGGGGCTAGCGATTCATCAGCGCCTTTCTCAGATTCTCCAGCGCCTCTTCCTTGTTCTGCAGCTCGCTGCGCACCGCCTCGAGCTCCCGGTCCTTCTCGCCCAGGGACTTCTTCAGGGCCGCCGTCTGGCCGCTTTCACGGCCCGCGGCGTCGATCAAACCGATCAGCACCGAGGCCTCCACCCGACGCTCCCCCTCCGGGTAATCCTTCACGAGGGTGTCCAGGGCGGCGCGGGCCTTCTGCGGACTGCGCAGACCACCTTCGGCCTGGAGCCGGGCGAGCGCCAGACCGTAGAGGGCCTTCTCGCGCTCCGGGCCGCCCGCATCGATCACCTGCTCGTAGAGCCGGATGCTCTCGGCCGTGCGGCCCGCCTGCAACTGCGCTCTCGCCTGCTCGATCCCGGCGGGGGTGCTCGGCTGCGCCCCCCCGGCGTCGAAGATGCCCATCTTGCGCTGCAGCATGCTGTCCGCTCCGCACCCCGCGAGCAGCGCCACCACGGCCGCAATGGCCAGAGACCTTCCAATCATCGTATCTGCTCCTAGTTTCACCACGGATCGGGCGCCGCTCCTGGAGACGGCACGCGTCAGCTCAACCGACGTCTGCCCGCTTGAACGACAGCAGGGCGTGCCACTCCTCGTGCTCGCTGACGAACAGCTGCTCGAGCTCCTGCACCAGGGCTCCGAGCTCCGCCGGGCCGTCCGCCTCAGCAAGGATTCGCGCATAGTCGTCGATATTCTGCACCATCCTGGCCGAGCGCAGGG
Organism: Chromatiales bacterium; assembly: GCA_050050175.1. Classification (GTDB taxonomy): domain Bacteria; phylum Pseudomonadota; class Gammaproteobacteria; order Chromatiales; family Chromatiaceae; genus CAVQCX01. Next base: position 213 of record JASFUT010000210.1, on the reverse strand, counting down.
CCATTTTCTTCAGCTCGAAGACGTGCTTGACGGCGTTGAGGGACGCCGAGGCGGCCGGGAGGACCACGGCGAGCAGGGTGAGCAGGTTTCCGAAGGTCAGGGGGGTGGGCGTGTGCCCCTGCGGGCCGTGGCCGTCCCCCCCTCCGAGCCAGGCCCCGGGATCGGCGATGGGCGTATGGTGACCGACGCCCAGGGCGTGGAGCACGGCCGCGC
>JASFUT010000209.1:0-6282 GCA_050050175.1 Chromatiales bacterium | reverse complement strand
CATTATAGGTGACGCGGGACCTTGCGCGGGGTCGGCCGTTGGGGCGCCGAACCCGTGATCAGTCGCCGGGCCCGGCCCACCGGGCGTCCCCGGCCTCGGGAACGCTCGCCCGCCAAGCGGATGCCCGACCAGCGCATCCATCAAACGCTTCACCAGCCCGCCGTTCCGGCCGTGCACCCCTGCGCGGCGTTGCACTCAGGCGTGAACGGTGATCGTCAGCTTCCTGCGGTGAGGGTGGGTGCGGTGCTCCCAGAGATAGATCCCCTGCCAGGTGCCCAGGGCGGGGCGCCCACCGGTGATCGGCAGCGTCAGGTCCGACTGGGTAAGGATGGTCCGCACGTGCGCGGGCATGTCGTCGGGCCCCTCGGCGGTGTGGGCGTACAGCGGGTCGCCGTCCGGGACCAGGCGTCGCATGAAGGCCTCGAGGTCCCGACGCACTACGACATCCGCGTTCTCGCACAGGATCAGCGAGGCGCTGGTATGGTGCACGAATACGTGGCACAGGCCCTGGTCCGCGCCGGATCGCTTGACCACGGCCGCCACCTGGTCGGTGATGTCGTAGGTGCCGCGGCCCTGGTGGGTCTCGGTATGGAAGCTTTCCTGTTTAACCATGACAATGACCTTTCCCGGAATTGACGGAACGACTGCGAGCAGCCGGCGCGGCGCCCCTCAGGCGAATTAGACACCCGTGGACACCCCCCGTATCCAGCGGACCCTGGACCGCGTCCCGGTCACCGACCTCAAGGGTGTGGGGCCCAGGAACGCGCAACGCCTCCAGCGCCTCGGCATCAGCAGCGTACAGGATCTGCTGTTCCATCTGCCGCTGCACTACCAGGACCGCACGCGCATCGCGCCCCTGGGTGGGCTGCGCCCGGGGGACCAGGCAGTGGTGGAGGGGACCGTCGAGCACGCAGAGGTGCGTATCGGGCGGCGCCGTTCTCTCCTGGCCCGTATCGCCGACGGTACCGGCTTCCTGGTCCTGCGATTCTTCCACTTCAGCGCAGCCCAGCAATCCACCCTGGCCGCAGGCACGAGGCTGCGCTGCTTCGGCGAGGTGCGGATGGGGCCCAGCAGCCTGGAGATGGTGCACCCCGAGTACCGGCGCGTCGGCCCGGACGAGCCGCCGTCGGGGGAAGCGAGCCTCACCCCGATCTATCCGACCACCGAGGGCATGCACCAGCTGACCTGGCGCGACCTCACCGACAAGGCCCTCGGCCTCCTGGACGGTGACGAGGCGCTGACCGATTGGCTGCCCGCGGATCTGCTCTCCGGTCTCGGCCTGCCCGGGCTCGTCGAGGCCGTGCGTTTCCTGCACCGTCCGCCGCCGGATGCACGCCTGGACCGGCTTGCCGCAGGGCGCCACCCGGCCCAGCAGCGGCTGGCCTTTGAAGAGCTCTTGGCCCATCAGCTCTCGCTGCGCCGGCTGCGCCACGAGCACCGCCGCGTGCCGGCCCCGCGCCTGGTAGGCGACGGCGCCCTGCGCCGGGCCCTCGAGGGCACGCTGCCCTTCGAGCTGACCGGGGCCCAGCGCCGGGTGGCCGCCGACATCGAGCGAGACCTGATCCAGCCCTACCCGATGATGCGGCTGGTGCAGGGGGACGTCGGCTCGGGCAAGACGGTGGTGGCCGCCCTGGCGGCCCTCCAGGCGGTGGAGGCGGGCCATCAGGTCGCCATGATGGCGCCCACGGAGCTCCTGGCGGAGCAGCACATGCGAAGCCTCGGTGCCTGGCTCGAGCCCCTCGGCGTGGAGGTGGCCGGACTGACCGCCCGCAGCAAGGGCGGGCGCCGCGCGGAGATCCTGTCCCGGGTCGCCTCGGGGCAGTCGGCGGTGGTGGTGGGTACCCACGCCCTCTTCCAGGGGGACGTGGACTTCGATGCCCTTGGGCTCAGCATCGTCGACGAGCAGCACCGGTTCGGCGTGCATCAGCGCCTCGCGCTGCGCGAGAAAGGGCGCCAGGGCCGGGCGGTGCCGCACCAGCTGATCATGACCGCCACCCCCATACCGCGGACCCTGGCCATGACCGCCTACGCGGACCTCGACGTCTCGGTGATCGACGAGCTGCCGCCCGGCCGTACCCCGGTGACCACCGTGGTGATCCCGGACTCGCGCCGCGACGAGGTGGTCGCGCGGGTGGAGCGGGCCTGCCGGGAGGGCCGTCAGGCCTATTGGGTTTGCACCCTCGTCGAGGAGTCCGAGGCGCTGCAGGCCCAGGCCGCGGAGGACACCGCGGCGGCACTCTCGGGGGCCCTCCCGCACCTGCGGATCGGCCTGGTCCACGGGCGGAAGAAGCCGGCCGACAAGGAGGCCGTCATGGGCACCTTCAAGCAGGGCGCGCTGGATCTGCTGGTGGCCACCACGGTGATCGAGGTCGGGGTCGATGTTCCCAACGCCAGCCTGATGATCATCGAGAACCCCGAGCGTCTCGGCCTTGCCCAGCTCCACCAGCTGCGCGGCCGAGTGGGCCGGGGTGCGGTGGAGAGCCACTGCGTGCTCATGTATCACGCCCCCCTGTCGGAGAACGCCCGGGAGCGCCTGGGGGTGATGCGATCGAGCAACGACGGATTCGCTATCGCCCGCAAGGATCTGGAGCTTCGGGGCCCCGGGGAGGTGCTGGGCACCCGACAGACCGGAGAGATGCAGCTGCGAATCGCCGATCTGATCCGCGACCAGGCGCTGCTCTCCCAGGTGCAGAAGGCGGCGGACGCCCTCATCGAGCACCACCCGGCGCGGGTGGAGCCGCTGATCCGGCGGTGGGTCGGGGGGCGGCTGGCCTACGGCAAGGTGTAGGTCGGGCTTCAGCCGGACGCCTCCCCCCGGACGTCCCGCCGAGGGTGCCGCCCCGATGGGCCTGGTCCATCCTCCCGGAGGCGGACCCGTCGGGCCGCAGCGCGTCGTGTGCGGTCTTCGCGCCACATCCGGCGGTGGGAACGGCTCCCGGCCCTGTGCGATAATGCGGGTTTTCACTGCCCCTTCCGGAGCTCAAGCTTGACCGAGCCCGCCTCCATCCTCGCCGGCGCGGAGCCGCGCTGGATGCCCCTGTCGAGCCTGCGTCGTCTGAAGGCCCCCCGGGGGCTGGTGCGCTGGCTCGCCGACGACGCATCGTTGACCCGGCGGCTTCAGTGCGCATGCGGTGCCGGGTTCCACGTGCGCGTCGTGCACCAGGGTTGGGGCCGCCCCTCGCCGGGCGAGAGCCGGTTGCTGCAGATGCGACGGGCCGAGACGGCGATCCTGCGCGCGGTGGAGCTGCGCTGCGACGCCGACCCCTGGGTGTACGCCCGTACGGTGATCCCCGCCCGCAGCCTGAGGGGGTCGGTGCGGCGCCTTGCCCGGCTCGGGAGCCGGCCTCTGGGCGGTGTCCTGTTCGCCGACCCGGGGGTGCGCCGCGGCCTGACCCAGGTGGCCCGGCTCCTGCCGGGGCACAGCCTGTTCCGGGCCGCTGCCGCGTCTCTGCGCCAATCGCCCGAGGAGCTCTGGGGCCGCAGGACACTCTTCTATCTCTGCGGCAGGGGCCTTCTGGTGAATGAGATATATCTCCCCCGAGTGCCCTCTGATCCGACGGAGCATCGCCATGGTACCTACCGGGATTAAGGTCGAGATCAACCCCGAACGGGTCTCGTGGCGGACCCGCCTCGAGCGCTATGCCGTGCTGACGCGCCTGAACCGGCCGATCGGGATCTTTCTTCTTCTGTGGCCCGCGCTCTGGGGTCTGTGGATAGCCGGCGGGGGTCAGCCGCCCTGGGAGATCGTGCTGGTGTTCATACTGGGGGTGGTGGTGATGCGCTCGGCGGGCTGCGCTATCAACGACTATGCCGACCGCCACATCGACGGCCACGTCTCGCGCACCCGCCAGCGTCCCCTCGCCACCGGCCTGGTGTCGCCGCGCGAGGCCCTGGGCGTGTTCGCCGTGCTCAGCCTGACGGCCTTCGGGCTGGTGCTGCTGCTCAACCGGCAGACGGTCCTCATGTCGCTGGTGGCCGTTGCCCTGGCCGCTGTCTACCCCTTCATGAAGCGCTACACCCACCTGCCCCAGGTGGTGCTGGGAACGGCCTTCGGCTGGGCCGTGCCCATGGCCTTCACCGCCGTCACGGGCAGCGTGCCGACGGTGGGCTGGGTGCTGTTCGCCGCCGCGGTGCTGTGGACCATGATCTACGACACCGAGTACGCGATGGTCGATCGCGAGGACGATCTGAAGATCGGCGTGAAATCCACCGCCATCCTGTTCGGTGAGCACGATCGGCTGTTGATCGGGGCTTTCCAGCTCGCGATGCTCGGGGCGCTGGTCCTGGTGGGCACGCTGGCCGGGCTGGGGGCCTGGTACTACGGGGGCCTGGCGGTGGCCGGCGGCTTCGCCGCGCGCCAGCAGCACCTGATCCGGGATCGCGATCCGCGCGGCTGCTTCAAGGCCTTCCTGAACAACAACTGCTTCGGTCTGGCGGTCTTCGTGGGCCTTCTGCTGGACTACCCCCTGGGCTGAGGGCGCCCGGGCCGGCGGCGCCCCTCGCTGGGCCGGAAGTGTGTGTCGAACGAGCGTGGCGCCGGCGGTCTCCCGGACCCGGCCCGCGAGGACTCCCTCGGATCCCCTGAGCCCCGCGCGGGCCGCCGTGACAGGCCAGTCCCATCCACTACTTTGCGGCGCTCCGCGCCTCAGCCCTGCCCGTTGAATCGGGGTCGGGGGCGAATGCCCACCGCGCAGGCGTCGACGGCGTAGGAATGGAAGCTGCGAAACTCCTCCGCTCCCAGAGGAGCGCTGATGTGGGGACCCTGAAGCATGTCCACGCCCAGCCCCACCAGCCAATCATACTGCTCGCGGGCCTCCACCCCCTCGGCCACCGTTGCGAGGTCGAACCCCCGGGCGAGATCGACCACGGCATTGATAAGGGCCTTGTCCTGAGAGCTGGCGGGAACGTCTCGTATGAATGCACCATCGATCTTCAGCACGTCGACCGGGAAGCGCTTGAGATAGGCCAGGGACGAATACCCGGTGCCGAAGTCGTCGATGGCCAGCACAGCCCCCAGATCCTTCACCTTGTGCAGGGTCTCGATGGTCTGAGGGTCGTCGTCGAGCAGCATCCGCTCGGTGATCTCCAGGTGCAGGCTTGGCCCGGACAGACCGGTGTCGTCGAGCATGCCTTTGACGATGCCGGGAAAGTGCCTGCTCTTGAACTGCCGCGATGAGATGTTCACCGCGACGCAGGTCTCCGTCCCGGCGGTGACCTGCCACTGGCGGCACTGCCGGCAGGCCGCTTCAAGCACCCAGCGGCCGATGTCGTAGATCAGCCCGGTCTGTTCCGCCAGCCCGATGAAGCCCTCGGGCGCGATCACCCCGTGGCCCGGGCGCGCCCAGCGAAGCAGGGCTTCGCTTCCCACCAGGGCGCCGTCCCGCGCCCGGATCACCGGCTGGAACTCCAGGAAGAGCTGCTCGCGCTTGAGGGCGTTGCGCAGCTCCGTCTCGAGGCTCACCCTGTGGGCGATGCGGGCGTTGATCTCGGCGGTGAAGAAGGTGCAGGTGTTGCGTCCCGACTCTTTCGCCTGGTACATCGCCGAGTCGGCGTGCTTGAGCAGGAGGTCCGGATCGCCGCTGTCGCCGGGGAAGAGCGTCACGCCCATGCTCGCGGTCGTGAAGCAGTCCCGGGCGTCGATCCGCACCGGAGCGCGGATGCGCTCGAGGACCTTGCTCGCGACCACACGCGCGTCCTCTGCATCGTGGATGTCGGGCAGCACCAGCAGAAACTCGTCGCCACCGAGCCGGGCCACCGTGTCCTGCTCGCGCACAGTCTCCGACAGCCGCCGCGCCACCTCCACGAGCAGCCGGTCGCCCGCCTCGTGGCCCAGGGTGTCGTTCACGTCCTTGAAGTGGTCCAGGTCGATGAACACGACCGCGACGAGGTGGCCGTCGCGCCGCGCCCGCTTGACCAGCTGTCGGAGCCGGTCCATGGCGAGGGTTCGGTTCGGCAGGCCGGTGAGGCCGTCGAAGCTCGCCTGGCGGATGAGCCGCTCCTCGTATTCCTTGCGCAGGCTGATGTCCTCCTTGAGCCCGATGTAGTGGGTGATCTCGCCGTCCGGTGACTTCAGCGGCGCGATGATCGTGTACTCCCAGTACAGGTCTCCGCTCTTCTTGCGGTTGCGCAGCTCGCCCTGCCAGACACGGCCCTGCCTGATCGTCGACCAGAGCTCGTCGTAGGTCTCGCCCGGCGTGTCGTCCGACTTGATGAGCCCCGGCGTGCGCCCTCGCGACTCCTCCAGCGTGTAGCCCGTCACCTCGGTGAACCTCGGGTTCACGT
>JASFUT010000208.1:0-6297 GCA_050050175.1 Chromatiales bacterium | reverse complement strand
TGCGCACCCTGAGCACCGAGAGCTTGACCGCCGCATCCCGGGCCACGTACACCCACAGCTCCGAGGCAATACCGTCCTCGGCATGCTCGAAGACGCTGTAGCCGAAGCCGTGCCGGCTGAGGTAGGCGGTCAGCCCGGGGGTAGGCAGGGGCGTCGGCGACCAGACATGGCCGCTCTCCTCGTCTCGCAGATAGAACGCCTCCCCGCCGGGGTCGGAGACCGGATCGTTGTGCCAGGGCGTGAGCCGCAGCTCGTGGGCGTTCTCGCCCCAGGTGTAGGCCTGACCGCTCTCCGAGACGACGGTGCCGAAATGCGGATTGGCGAGCACGTTCACCCAGGGTGCCGGCGTCACCTGGCCGCGGGTGATGGTGGTGACGTACTCGCGCCCGTCCCGCGTGAACCCGCCGATCCCGTTGCGCAGGATCAGGTCGTGCCGCGGCTCCTCGGAGACGGCGGGCGTCCCGGCCCGCCGGGGCCTGCGGGGCACGAGGCGCGGCACCCGTGCCTGCGGCCGAGCCGGACGGTTGACCTGCTCCGCCAGGGTCCCGCGGGTATCGCTCAGGATGACCCGGGCGACGGTCTGGAACAACGTGCGGTCTTCATCCGAGATCTGCTCCCCCGAGCGCACGAAGATGCCGCCCGGCCGGTCCACCGCCTGGCTCTCCAGTCCCACGGCCACCAGACCCAGGATCTCGTCCTGAAGCACCTGCCGATAGCCCGCGCGATCCTCGTTCCAGATCACCAGGTCCACCACCAGGCCCTTCAGCCGCCAGTACGCGTGGGCCTGGATGAGCTGGCGCACCAGCTGGATGTTGGCGATGTCCTCGATGCGCAGCAGGACGATCGGCAGGTCGCCGGAAATGGCGTAGCCCCACAGACCGGACTGCCCGCGGCGGTTGCGCATGAGCACGCCCGCGTCCGCCCTCAGGGAGGCATTGGCGTAGATGATCGAGCTGGCCAGGCGCCCGTAGAGCTGGGCGTCCGCATCGCTGGCGTCGATCTGGCGCAGCACCACCTGGGCATGGGTATGGGCCAGGTCGAAGACGCGGTCGGCCAGGCGCCGGTCCTGATACTTCGCCACGAGGCCCATGGCGGCGTCGCGGCTCTCGCCGATCCCGTAGACCAGGTCCACGCTGGCCGACTGCTCCGGCTCGAGGCGGATGAGGCAGCGGATGGCCGCCACCGGGTCCAGCACGGAGCCCTGGACTCCGGACAGCTCCACGCCGTCGTCCATCGCCCGGGGCGCGGCGACGGTGCGGGTCCGGCCGATGAAGCGCGCGCGGTCGGTCTCGTAGGCGAGCTCGCCGAAGTCGGCGTCGTGCACGGACATCAGGTGGAACATCCAGGGCACCTTCTCGTCGCGCGAGCGGGGCCGGCGGGTGCACAGGATCGTCCGCCGGGCTTCGACGATCTCCGTCTGCACGAACAGGTTGCTGAAGGCCGGGTGGAGGGTGTCGGCCGCCGCGGGCGCCAGCACCACCTCCGTATAGCTCGTGACCTCTATGGTCCGATGTTCGTCGGAGCGGTTGGTGATGCGCAGCCTGCGCAGCTCGATATCGTCCTCGGGCGATACCACGATCTCGGTGTGAGTCTCGAAGGCCCCGTCGCGGCGGCGGAACTCCGCACGTCCCACCGAGAAGATCGCCTCGTACCTGTCCGCGCGCTGCGCTCCGGGCTGATAGGCCGCGGCCCAGGCCGCGCCGCTGGACGGATCGCGCAGGTAGCAGAAGGTGCCCCAGTGATCCCGGGTGGCGTCCTCGCGCCACCGGGTCACGGCCAGGTCGTTCCATCGACTGTAGCCCCCGCCCGCATGGCTGACCATGACGTGATAGCGGCCGTTCGACAGCAGCTGCACTTCCGGCAGCGGCGCGTCCGGGTCGTCCAGGACGCGTATCGGCGGCTGCGGGCTGACCGTCCCGGGCTGCGCGCCGGTTACTTCGGCGGCAGGGGCATAGAACGCCGAGGCCCGGGGAATGCGCTCCTGCAACAGCAGCAGGGTGGCCTGGAACAGGGGGTCGGACGCAAAGCGCTTCTGCATCGGCCGGTCGAGCAGCACGGACGCCAGGGCGAGCAGGCTCATGCCCTGGTGATGGGCCATGTAGGAGCGCACCAGGGCGTGGGACTCCCCGCGCCGCTGCCGGGCCGGGGTGTAGTCGATGGCCTCGTAAAAGCCGTACCGCCCCTCCGCCCCGGCGGCGGCGAGCCTCTGCAGGTTCAGGCAGGCCGCCTCCGGCGCCACCATCAGCGCCAGCGCCGAGGCATAGGGCGCGACCACCAGGTCCTCGGCGAGGCCCCGCTTGAGGCCGAGGCCGGGGACGCCGAAGGCGCGGTACTGGTAGTTCAGATGCACGTCCACCGTGTTGTAGCCGGACTCCGAGATGCCCCAGGGCAGGCCGCGCTGCCGGCCGTACTCCACATGGCGCTCCACCGCCGACCGGGCGGTCTGCGCGAGCAGCGTATGCTCGTAGGTCGGCATCACCAGCTGCGGCATCAGGTACTCGAACATCGAGCCGCTCCACGACAGCAGGGCCGGCTCGCCGCCGGCGCTCGTGAGCAAGCGTCCCAGGGCGAACCAGCTCTCCTGGGGCAGCTGCCCCTGGGCGATGGCGACAAACACGCACAGCCTGGCCTCCGAGGCCAGCAGGTCGTAGTAGCTCGGGTCCCGGCGGCGCTCGTCCACGTTGTAGCCGATGCTGAACAGGCGTGACTCCCCGTCGTACAGGAAGCCGTACTCCATGTCCGCGAGCTCGCCGGCGTGCACGGCAAGGCGTTGGATGTCGGCGATGCGCGCCCGGGCCTGGACACCGGCCGCCTCGACCTGTCCGAGCAGATCATCCAGCCAGGCCGCCTGCGCGGGGGTCGCGCCGGTCTCCGGCAGGCTCTCGAGCCGCCTCGACAACTCCCCGCCGAGCCCCGCCAGGTCGCGCAGCGTCGGCATCCCATCGAGCCCGGGCAGCTCGGCGGTCCCGTCCGGCGGCTCCGGGAGGCCGGTCCAGGGCGCGAGCAACCGCAGCTCATCGAGCAGCGCCCGGCACTGCGCGGCCAGGGCGGCCGACCACCACCCCGACTCGCTCCCGGGCTCGTCGCCCAGGGCGCCGGCGGCCGCCTCGGCGGAGCGCGTCAGCCGTTCCAGCAGGCGCCGGGTCGCCTGAAGCCCCACAGGCCGGGCATCGCAGGCGGCGTCCAGCTCCTCGCGGAACCGGGCCAGGGAGGCCGGAGCGGTCTCGCCGGACGCCTGCTCCAGGATCCCCAGCGCGTCGCCCAGCCCCTCCAGCCACCGGTTCTCCAGCAGCGGCCGATCGAGCAGCCCGCCCAGACCCGCGCGCAGGGTCAGCAGATGCCCGGCCAGGTTGCCGCTGTCCACGGTCGATATGTACGCGGGGTGGAGCGGCCTCAGCGACTGCGTGTCGTACCAGTTGAAGAAGTGACCCCGATGGCGCTCCAGTCCGGCCATGGCCTCGAGGGTATGGGCCGTGCGCGCGACCAGCCGCCCGGCCGGGATGTAGCCGAAGTCGTAGGCGGACAGATTCGCCAGCAGGGCCAGCCCCATGTTGGTGGGCGAGGTGCGGTGGGCGAGCGTCGCGACGCGGTACTCCTGGAAATTGTCCGGGGGAAGCCAGTGGTCCTCGGGACCGACGAAGGTGTCGAAGAACGCCCAGGTCTTGCGGGCGATCCTGCCGAGAAACCGGGTCTGCCCGCTCGTCAGGCGCGGCTCGCGACGCTCGAGCGGCAGGCTGATCCACCAGGCGACTGCCGGAGAGGCCAGCCACAGGACCAGGAAGGGCCCGGCTACGTCCAGCGCTGCCGGATTCGCCGCCGCCAGGATGGCCGCCGTGGCGGCTGCGAGCACGGGCACGAACCACATGCTGCGGAACGCGGCGGGCAGATCAGAGCCACTCAGGCGCTCCTGGTCGCCGGAGGGATTCCATTCCAGCAGCCGTCGGTGCGTCACCAGCGTGCGCCCCAGCGTGCGCAAGATGGCGTCCAGGCTGTAGACGGCCTCGTGGGGCAGCGTGACCAGCGATAGGCCCGCCTGGACCAATCGCAGTCCGGCGGAATGCGCCGCTGCGGCGAGATGCTGACCTGGGCGAAGGTCCTCCGGCTTCCGGATCAGACCCAGAAGGGTGGCGAGCAGGGGCGGTATGAGAAGGACACCGAGCACCGACAGGGTCCAGAACGCGGGCGAGGAGAACGCCGTCCACCCCAGCAGCAGGAGCAGCATCAGGGCGGCCGGCACCAGGCTGCGGCGCAGGTTGTCGAGCAGCTTCCAGCGCGACAGGGCGGAGATGGGGTTGGCATAGCGCCGGCCGTCGGGACCGGGCACCCGGGGCAGCACCCAGCCGGCGATCTGCCAATCACCGCGGATCCAGCGATGGCGCCGGTCGACGTCGGTGGCGTAGCGGGCGGGATACGCCTCGTACACCTCCACGTCGCTCAACAGCCCCGAGCGGGCGTAGCATCCCTCCAGAAGGTCATGGCTGAGGATGCGGTTCTCCGGAAAGCGCCCCTTGAGTGCCCGCTCGAAGGCGTCGACGTCGTAGATCCCCTTGCCGATGAACGATCCTTCCCGGAACACGTCCTGGTAGACGTCGGATACAGTACGGGTATAGGGGTCGATGCCCGGCTCGCCGCCGTGCAGCCGCGCGTACCGCGACAGACTCGTTCCGGGCAGGCTTGCGCTCACACGGGGCTGCAGAATGCCGTAGCCCTCGCGGACGCGCCCCAGCGTCGCGTCGTAGGCCGGACGATTCAGCGGGTGCGCCATGGTGCCGACGAGCTCCCGCCCGGCATCGCGCGGCAGCTCCGTATCCGTATCCAGGGTGATCACGTACCTCACGCCGGACAGCGCCGCGGTCTCACCGGCCACCACCGAGATCGCGTCCGTCCGTCCCTCTCTCAGCAGCGCGTTGAGGTCGGCCAGCTTTCCGCGCTTTCGCTCGTAGCCCATCCAGACCCGGTCCCGGGCGTTCCAGCGGCGCGGGCGGTGAAACAGGAAGAAGACGTCGCGCCCGCCGGCCGCGTAGCGTGCATTCAGGGCCTCGATCCGCTCGCGGGCCAGTCGCAGCAGGGCGGCGTCCCCTGCCTGCGCCTCCTCGGCGGCGTCCGCGAAATCCGTCAGCAGGCCGAAGTGCAGGTTCGCGTCGCGGTTGGCCAGGAACCGGACCTCCAGCGCCTCGACCAGGCTCTCCACCCCGGGTGCCGTCGTGAGCATGGTCGGTACCACGACCAGCGCATGGGATTCCGGAGGTATGCCCCCGGAGAAATCCATGCGCGGCAGCGGACGAGGCGCTGCCAGCAGGGTGGCCGACCAGTTCACGAGCGCGACGGCCAGCTGACCCGTAACGAGCAGCACCAGGATGCCCAGGGGCGCCAGCGCCCAGCCCGGAGCACCGTCCGCCCTGGCCAACGCCAGCAGGCCTGCGCCCGACAGCGCGGTGATCAGGGTGATCGCGGTCAGGTAGAGCGCCAGGGGATATCGACCGGCCCAGCGCCCCAGCACCGCAGCGGCGGAATGGCGCATCTGCGCTGCGGCTTCCAGCTCGGGCAGGCCCCGGTCGACCAGGTAGAAGCCCACGTGCGCCCGTCTGTCGCCGTCGCCGAACCGGGCGGCACCCTCCCGCGCGAGCCCAAGGGCACGGCGGGCCACCCCGGTCTCGGAGACCACGCTGGCCTTCGCCACCTTCTCGACCACGTGCCGGTAGCGGTCACGGGTGGCGAAATCCATCCCGGCGTAGGCTCCGCCGGGATCCGCTCGCAGGGTCTGCTCGACCAGGCTGACGGCCTCGACGAAATCCCGCCAGTCCATGGTCCCGAGGTAGCGCAGACTGCCGACCGTGTTGCTGATGGATACCTGGTCGGCCGCCTGCTGCTGATTTCCCGACCGCACCAGCTGCTCGATGCTCAGGCCCGATCCCGCCAGCTGTTGCTCGATCCAGGTCAGGGGCAGAGCCAGGGAGGGGCCCTGCCCGTGCAGGAGGCGGGTCAGCTCCGAGACGAACGGCGTGGTCATCGGCGGATTCGATCGCGCCATGTCCGCGGTCACCAGAATCAGACTCTTCGGTTCCCGGCGGGCGACGTCGGTCAGCTTCTCCGCCCAGACGGCGGCGAGATCCCTGTCCATCCTCCCCGCGGCGATCCGCACCGCGACGCGCCGCAGATTCTCGATCAGGGCCAGACGCAGCATGATCGGGATGGCCCACAGCTCGCCCAGCCGCAGGGGTGTGACCGTCTGATAGGCGGCGACGAATCGACGAAGGCCGTCCCGGTCGAAACGGCCGTCGCCGTGAGCGATGGTCT
>JASFUT010000207.1:0-6312 GCA_050050175.1 Chromatiales bacterium | reverse complement strand
GGATCGACCCACCGGGCCAAGGCGTCGACGCCCCCGCGCCGGCGGTGAGGAGGCAAGGGCGCAGATGGACGGGGGCTCTTGGGCCGGACGGCTCCGAACGCCGCCCCCACCCGGGCCCGGATCGGGTCCCTGCGCGGGACCTCCCCGAAGCGGCAGATCCACCGGCCGCGGCTCGCTGAAACCAACACGTCTTCTCCTGCATCGCCTGCCGGGGCGGGGCACGGGGTGCCCGACCGGCAGCCTACTGAAGTCCCGGGCGCTGTGACAGCCCCGCCGCGTCCACGCGCCCCCGATCGCATTCCGAGCTGACCGGGGACGCCGCCGCCATGAGCGCCGGGAGGGACGCCTCCGGACCGACCCTGCCCCCCAGATGGATCCGCAGCTCGGAGATCATCCCCGCATCACACTGCACGTCGACCCGGGCGCCCGCGCCGGGACCGAAGGCCGCGTCGAAGGCGTCCCGGATCGGGCCGAGGCCGAGCTCTTCACCGATGTGGGCCTCGAAGAGGTCGCGCACCGGCGAGGCATTGAGCTGATCCATCAGGGACAGCGAGCTCCGATAGTACGCCTCGGCGCCGCTCCCGAAGCAGGAGCCGTGCTTCACCCACTCGTGGCGATGGAGGGAGGAGGCGACGCCGGGCATGACGATCGAGAGCTCCTCCCGGGTCTCGACCGAGAGCGGGAGCGCCGGCAGCCGACTCCAGGCGCGGGCTTCGTCCAGCTCCCGGTGCGCGTCCGCCACCCCGCAGTAGACCTTGTCCCGGGGCTGCGGCCAAAGGCCGTGGAGGCTGAAGTGCACGGCGTCGTAGCGGCCCGGTGTCTGGCTCTCGCACTCCGGGGTGTGGTCATGGAGCTGGCAGAACGCGGGCTGCCAGCTCGCCGCCAGCACATGCTCGCCGGCGGTCCCGGCAGACGACCCCTCCCCGGCGGCGGTTTCGGTACGCAACGCACCGCAGCCGACCTCCACCCAGCGGTCCTGCGGCGCGGCGCCGTCGATGCGCAGCAGGTAATGGGTGGCCTCGGACCTGTTCTTGCCGATGACCGGGTAGGCGATCCCCGGCGTGAGCTGCACATCGCCAGGATTGGCGCCCCTGCGGATGGAGCTGATCGCGGGGCACTCCCGCCCCGCGACCAGGTACCCGTCCACGGGCAGGGTGGCACGGGCCTGGACGAGGACGCCCAGGCTCAGCGCCAACGCACTCAGCAGGCTTCGGCCGCTCCGGCTCATGGCATTGCTGCCCTGGTGTGAACGGGACCTGGCTCCACCACCCGGGTCGCTCCGGGGGGCGGAATGCGCGAGCTGCCGGACCGTGTCCGGCGCACGGGTGCCGCGTGACAGCGGTCGCGCCACAGGGTCGAGGTTGCACCATACCGACCCCGGCCCCGCGGGTCCATCGCCGGGCGATCGAGTGTCCTTTTTCGCGCCGCGGGCTAGACTAAGGCCTTAAGCCCCCCGGCGGCACAGCACGAGAACCGCAATGACCAGCATCTATGTAGGCAATCTGCCCTACCAGCTCGAGGAAGAGGAGCTCCGGGAGACATTCAGCGGCTTCGGCGAGGTCACATCCGCCAAGATCGTCATGGACAGGGACACCGGGAAGCCGAAGGGCTTCGGCTTCGTGGAGATGGCCGTCGACGAGGAAGCCGAAGCCGCCATCGAGGGCCTGGACGGCAGCGACCTCAAGGGCAGGAGCATTCGCGTCAACAAGGCGCGGCCCAGGCCCGACCGGCCCCGGCATCCGCGGCGGTTCTGACCCGCTCCCCCGCCGACCGTCCCGCCCCGGGCCCCGGCGGTCCCGGGCGCGGCCCAGGGCCCCCTCCAGGCCCCCTCGCCGGTTTCTGACGAACGCCTCGTCGGACGCAGGGCAGCGGATCAGGCGGAGGGACGCGGCTGCGCCTCCACCGCGACTCTGGAGTGGTCGACGACCCCGACAGGGTCCTGGTGCACAATGACCTCCGAGCCGGGGAACGCCTCGCGCACCGCCTGCTCGACGGATTCGGCGGCCGCGTGCGCCCGCGTCAGGCTCAGTCCGTCCTCCATCTCCAGGTGCACCTGGACGAAATAGCGGTGACCCGACTGGCGGGTGCGCAGGTCATGGACCCCCAGCACCTCCTCCGGCCGGAACGCCAGCTCCACGATGCGCCGGCGCACCTCCTCGGGCAGCTCGCGATCCATGAGCAGACCCACGGCCTCGCGCCCGATCTGCCAGGCGCTGAACAGGATGTAGGCGGCGATCCCCAGGGCAAACACAGGATCGAGCCCGGGCCAGCCGAACGTTGCGAGGACCAGCGCCGCGATGATGCTGAGATTGGTGATCAGGTCGGTGAAGTAGTGCAGGGAATCCGCCTTGATCGCGGTGGAGCCGGTGTGGCGCACGACGTATCGCTGTATCGCCAGAAGGACCAGGGTGGCGACGATGGCGAAGGCCATCACCGCGATGCCCACCCCCGCGGCCGCGATGGGCTGCGGGTGGAGGAGCCGGTCCACGGCATGGAGCGTGAGGAACATTGCCGACCCGGCGATGAAGGTCGCCTGACCGAGGCCGGCCAGAGCCTCCGCCTTGCCGTGTCCGAAGCGGTGCTCCTCGTCGGCGGGGCGCAGGGCGTAGCGAATGGCGAGAAGATTGATGGTGGAGGCCAGCGCGTCCATCACCGAGTCGATGAGGGACGCGAGGACGCTCACGGAGCCCGTGAGCAGCCAGGCGGCGAGCTTGCCCAAGATGAGCACCAGCGCGGTAGCCACCGATGACCGGGTCGCCAGTCGCAGTAGACGCTCCCGCCGGCGGGGGTCGGTCTCGTGGACCCTGGGTTGTATCGCCTCGGTTGGCATCGCCCGGTCAAGATACACCGGCACCCTCGGGGGCCCAACTCGCCGCGGGCGCCGCCCGGGCTCAGCGCTTGAGGGCGACGCTCAGCCCGTCGCCGATGGGCACCAGGCTCAGGCTCACGCGCTCGTCGCGGTGGAGGCGGTCGTTCAGCTCCCGGATGGCGCGGGTGTCGGCATCCTGATCTCCGGGATCCGCCACCGACCCGTTCCACAGCATGTTGTCGAACAGCACGAGCCCGCCGGGGCGAAGCAGCTCCAGGCAGTACTCGTAGTAGCTCGCGTAGCTCTCCTTGTCGGCGTCGACGAAGGCGAAGTCGAACGTGCCGGCGGCTCCGCGCTTGAGCAGCCTCTCCAGGGTCTGCAGGGCCGGGCCTATCCGAAGGTCGATGCGGTCGCGCACGCCGGCCTCTTCCCAGAACGGCTTTCCGATCGCGGTCCACTCCTCGCTCAGGTCGCAGCAGACCAGGCGGCCGTCCGCCGGCAGGGCGGAGGCGATCCACAGGGCGCTGTAGCCCGTGAAGGTGCCGATCTCTATGGCCCGCGCGGCCCCCAGGATCTCCACCAGCAGCCCCATGAGCTGGCCCTGCTCGGGGGCGATCTGCATGTGTGCGAGCTCGTGCTCCATGGTCAGCGCCCGAAGCCGTCGCATGGGGCCGGTCTCGCGCAGGGAGTGATCGCGCAGATAGCCGTAGAGGCGGTCGTCCAGGGCGATGGTGCGGTTCGACATCGTGCCTCTCGATTCTCTGCGGCAGAGACGGATTGTCTCCCGTGGTCAAAATATGGGGTCCGGGGGCGCGGGATGCCAGGGGCTCGGGTGTCGGCCGGCCGCGGCCGCCCGGCACTCCGGGTCGCGGCGCCGGCAAGCACGGGCGCCGCCGTAGGGCTCACGGACCGCGGCTACACTTGGCAGGAGCGCCCGCGACGTCCGCGGCCGCACATCAGCGGAAGACGCCTGCAGCCCCATGGAGCCCGCCAGCCCATCCACCCCGTCGACGGGGCGCACCCGCCCGCCGGTCGGCCCGCTGCGGACCAGCGCCGCTTCGCTGCTGGCCTACGCCGCGGGCGAGGCACCCGACTACCGCCTGGTATCCACCCTGTTCCTGAGACTCCTGGCGCTCGTCTATCTGGCGGCCTTCGCCTCCATAGGCGTCCAGATCGTCGGTCTGGTGGGAACCGAGGGCATCCTTCCCCTCGGCGCGCACCTGGACTACCTAGCCCGGGAGCTCGGTGGGGACCGTTTCTGGCGGCTGCCGACCCTGTTCTGGCTCAGCGCGGACGACCTGGCGCTGCAGGCTGCCGCGGCGGCCGGCTGTGTGCTCTCCGTGCTGCTGCTGCTCGGGGTCCGAATCCGTCTCTGCCTGGTGGGGCTGTTCGTCCTCTACCTCTCCCTGCTGCATGCCGGACAGCTGTTCATGAACTTCCAGTGGGATTACCTGCTGCTGGAGGCAGGCTTTCTCGCGATCTTCCTGCCCGGGCGGTCCCGGATCGTCGTGTGGCTGTTCCGCTGGCTGCTTTTCCGGCTGCGCTTCCTCTCCGGGGCGTCCAAGCTGCTCAGCGGCGATCCAGCCTGGAGCGGCTTTACCGCGCTCCAGCATTATTTCGAGACCCAGCCCCTGCCCCACGCCCTGTCCTGGTATGCCCACCACCTCCCGGACTGGATCCTCAAGGCAGGCGTGGGAGCGACCTTCTTCGTCGAGCTCGCCGTCCCCTTCATGATGCTGCTGCCCCGGCCCTTCCGCCTGTTCGCGGCCTTGGCCACGATCCTGATGCAGCTGGCCATCATCCTCACCAGCAACCACAACTTCTTCAACATCCTGACCATCGTGCTGTGCCTGTTCCTGCTGGACGACCGGGCCCTGCGTATTCTGCTGCCCGCCCGCTGGAGGCGCGCCCCGCACCCGGCTCGCGCAGCCGCGCCCGGCCGGCTGCGGGCGATCGGGCTCTCCGCCCTGGCGGGGGTGCTGGTCTTCGCCAGCGCCGTCCAGGGCTGGGAGATGTTCTCGGGCAGTGCCGCCCCGGCCTGGGCCGCCGCCGTGGAGGAGCCGCTCAACGCCCTGCGGGCGGTGAACAAGTACCACGTGTTCCCGACCATCAAGACCGAGCGCCTGGAGCTCGTCGTCGAGGGCTCCATGGACCGCGAGCACTGGAAGACCTACGTGTTTCGCTACAAGCCGGGAGACCCCTCCCGCCGTCCCCGCTTCGTCGTGCCCCATCAGCCGCGGCTGGACTGGATGATGTGGTTCGTGCCCGCACGCCACCCCCTGAACCTGATGTGGTTCGAGCGCTTCGCCGAGCGCCTGCTCGAGAACGCCGAGCCGGTGACCGCCTTGCTCGAGCACAACCCCTTCCCGGACGAGCCGCCGCGCTACCTGCGGGTCACGCTCTACCACTACCGGTTCACCACGCCCGAGGAGCGCCGGGAGACGGGCGATTGGTGGGTGCGGGAGAGCCGCGGCCGGTTCTGGCCGCTGGGGTGGTTCGAGCGCACGGATCGCTGAAAGCGGGCGAAAGGGAGACGGACCGACGACCCGCGCGGGCGGGCCGGAGGCACTGCTCGTCGCCGCCCTGGTGGTTCTGGTCGAAGCCGGCACCCCGGATCCCGCCGGCGGAGTCGCGACACGGGCTCAGGCAGGCTTCGCGCCCATCGCCCTACGCCGCGGCCACCGATGCGTCGCGCACGAGAATAATGCGCCCCGCCCTCGAAAGGTACGCCGAAAGGCCTTGCGCCTGACGATCACCACCGCGCATGAAAGGCCCCGCGGGCCGTCCGGCCGCAGCGCGGACCCGCGCAGACGACCGCCCGCCCCCACCCGAAGCGGATCCCCTGGTGACGGATGCGAGCTAGTAGGTGAACTTCCCGAGCAGGGTCTCGATACGCCCGAGCCGCGCCTCGATGCGCCGCAGGACCTCGATCATCTCACGGCGACTCGCATCGGCGCCCCCGGCCGCCGGAGCAGGGGCCCCGGTGCTGGCGGCCGGCGTCTCCCGGGGGACGGCGTGCGCCTCCGCATCCGGCGCGGCGGCCGCCGGCGCTCGGCCGTACCCCGCCACCGGGGCGCGCTGCGGGCCTACCGGGCCCCGATAGCCGTAGGCGGGCGGCATGTACCTGGGCATGGGGGGGCGACGCATGGGCGCCCGACCGGACTCGCCCGCAGGCGCGGCTGCGCCCTCCCCCCCGTGCTCCGGCGAAACCGCCTGGGGGCCCCGCCCGGGCCCGACATCGCCCTCCGGAGCCGGTGCGCCGCCGAAGGCGGCAAGAGGGGCGGCGCTCATTAGCGCCGCCGCAAAGACGGTGGTCTTCATGGACATCATCTCCTCCCGATGGCTTCGTGCTGTGATCAGCCGCAGGGGCGTGCCTGCGCCCCGCAAGCGACGCCGCAGAGCGGGGAGCATAGCGGAATGCGGTGCCCTCCGGCGACTCTCGGCCGGGCCCGATCCTCATGGCGGCCCGCCAGGGACCTACCCGGGCAGCGCCCACCCTCAGT
>JASFUT010000206.1:0-6316 GCA_050050175.1 Chromatiales bacterium | reverse complement strand
CACCACGGAGGGCGACCGCGTGCTGCTCGAGGATCACCCGGAGCTCGGCGAAACCCTGCTGCTTCCCCTGTGCGGGGAGCCGCGGGCGGCCTACTGCTACGTCCGGGCGGGCGCGACGTCCGACTTCGAGAGCTACGTGCGCGAAGAGCTTGGCCACTGTGTCGATCTCCGGCACAGCGGCGACATCCTGGACGCCGGACTCTTCGGGATGGGGTCGCCCCACCCCCGGCTCGCCCAGCGCATCGGCGACTTCACCCTGCTCATGCGCGACCACTACGTCATAAAGGACTGGCTGCCGTTCGAGCGCCGCTACGAGCAGATCGGCGTGCACGGCGGCCTCAGCGCGGACGAGATGTACGTGCCGCTGATCGCCGCGAGCCTCTGAACAGGGTCCGGCCGGGCCACCGTCGAACCGGGCAGTGGACTCAGAAGCTGTGGGTTCGCAGCAGCACCAGGGTGCACGCGTGGAGCCAGGGGATGGCGGCATCGTCGAGCCGGCGCTCCAGCTCCGACCACTCGGCGCCCGGATTGACGATGACCCGCCCGGGACGCAGGGCGATCACCGCGTCGGTGAGCCGCGCCATGCGCTGGGGCCCCACATAGAGGGTGAGCGTGTGGACGGGATCGGGGATCTCCCCCAGCGAGTGGGCCACCGCCAGACCCTCGATGCGCTCCGCCTTCGGATGGACCGGGGTGACCCGGTAGCCCATGGAGCGCAGGAGCTTCACCGCCTGGTTTGAGTAGCGCGACGGCTTGGGGCTGGCCCCGAGCACGACCACGTGGTGCTCTTCCCGATTCATGCCTCCCCCGTCCCTCGACATCGCCCGTGGGCCCGGCCTGGAGCGGGACAGGGGCCTCTCCCGCCACTCCCCCGCCCCGCTGGAGCGGCGCCCCCGGGGTTTGTTCCGGTCCCGTGCAAGCTCCTATCATACCCTGACCTTCCTCACCGACCCCATGGGCGCCGGCGCGGTATGACCCTGTTCGATATCCTGGCGATCCTGGTGAGCCTGTCGGCGGTGTTCGCCTGGCTCAACCACCGGTTCCTCAAGCTGCCGACCACCATCGGCGTCATGCTGATCGCCCTGCTGATGTCCCTGGGCCTGATCGCGCTGGGCCCCCTTTCCGGCGGCGTGGAGCAGAACCTGACGCACCTGATGGACACCGTCGAGTTCGACGACACTCTGCTCCACGGCCTGCTGAGCTTCCTGCTCTTCGCCGGCGCCCTGCACGTGAATCTGGACGACCTCGCCCGCCAGCGCTGGGTGATCGCCGCACTGGCGACGGCCGGGGTCATCGGCGCCACCTTCCTGATCGGGCTCATGGCCGACGGCGTATTCCATCTCGTCGGACTCGACGTGCCGCTGATCTACTGTTTCCTGTTCGGGGCCCTGATCTCTCCCACCGACCCGATCGCGGTCATGGGCATCCTGAAGAGTGTCGGAGCCCCCAAGTCGCTTGCCACCAAGATCACGGGCGAGTCGCTGTTCAACGACGGCGTTGCGGTCGTCGTATTCCTGGTGCTGCTGGACATGGCGACCGGCACCCGCGAGGTCTCTGCGGCTGAGATCTTCCGCCTGTTTACCCAGGAGGCGCTGGGCGGCGTCCTGTTCGGTCTCCTGCTCGGCGGCCTGGGCTACGCCATGCTCAAGAGCGTCAACAACTACCAGGTGGAGGTGCTGATCACCCTCGCATTGAGCTCCGGGGGCTATGCGGCCGCGGAGGCGGCGCACCTGTCCGCGCCCATCGCCATCGTCGTCGCAGGGCTGCTGATCGGCAACCACGGACGACTGCTCGCCATGTCGGGGCGTACGCGTGAGCACCTGGACACCTTCTGGGAGCTGGTGGACGAGGTGCTGAATGCCGTGCTGTTCGTTCTAATCGGCCTGGAGGTGCTGGTCCTGGCATTCCGTGCGGAGTATCTCATCGCCTCGGCCCTGCTGATCCCCGCGGCCCTGCTGGCGCGGCTGATCAGTGTGGGGGTCCCCATAGGCCTGATGCGCCGGTTCCGGGAGTTCAGCCCGAACACGGTGCAGATCCTCACCTGGGGCGGGCTGCGCGGCGGCATCTCCGTGGCGCTCGCCCTCTCCCTGCCCCAGGGACAGCCCCGTGACACGCTGGTGGCCGCCACCTATGGAGTCGTCGTCTTCTCCATCCTGGTGCAGGGCCTGACCCTGGGCCGCCTGGTGCGCCGCAGCCTTCGGGCCCATCCCGACGCAGATACGCCTTCAGACCCCGCCACGCCTTAGCCGGGAGCCCACAGCCAATGCCCCTCGACCTCGCCGACCAGGTCCTCGAGAGCTCCATCGTCCAATTCCGCGGCCGTGCCGTCGGTACCGCCGCGGCCTGCGATGCCAGTCCCGAGGCGGCCAACTACCACGAGTGCTTCGTGCGCGACTTCGTCCCCTCCGCTCTGGTCTTCCTGCTGCGCGGCCGTACCGACATCGTGCGCAATTTCCTGGAGACCGTCATGGAGCTCCGCGGCCACCAGCCGGTGCTCGAGGGCCACGGCCGCTCGCCGGGCCTGATGCCCGCAAGCTTCCACGTCGACGGGGACCGCGATGCGGAGACCCTCGTGGCGGACTTCGGCGAGCGCGCCATCGGCCGCGTGGTGCCCGTAGACTCGGCCATGTGGTGGATGTTCCTGCTGCGGGCCTACGTCATCACCACCGAGGACTGGGCTTTCGTCCGCTCAGACGAGGTCCAGGGCTGCATCCGCGAGGCCCTCGAGCTCTATCTGCGCGAGCAGTTCGAAGTCTCGCCCACGCTGCTGGTCCCCGACGGCGCATTCATGATCGACCGGCGCATGGGCGTGTACGGCCACCCCCTGGAGATCCAGGCGCTGTTCTACGGCATGCTCTGCACGGCCCGCGAGCTCCTGGAGTGCGGCGAGACCGAGAGGGAGCTGCAGAAGAACCTCGACATCCGCATAGATGCCCTGCGCCGCTTCGTGCGCTCCCGCTACTGGGTGGACCGCGAGCGTCTCAACGAGATCCACAGGTTCAAGGGCGAGGAGTTCGGGCCCGACGCGGCGAACGTCCTCAATGTCTATCCTGAGAGCATTCCCGAGTGGATGGACGGCTGGCTGGACTCCCACGCGGGCTACCTGGTGGGCAATCAGGGCCCCGGCCGGGTGGACTTCCGCTTCTTCACCCAGGGCAATCTCCTGGCCGTGCTGTTCGGGCTGGCGACCCCGGCGGAGGCGCAGGGCATCATGCGTCTGTTCGATCTGCACTGGGACAGGCTGATGGGCGAGATGCCCGTCAAGATCGTCTACCCGGCCGTGGCGGGCAAGGAGTGGATGATGGTCACGGGGAGCGACCCGAAGAACGTGCCCTGGTCCTACCACAACGGCGGAAACTGGCCCGTCCTGATCTGGCCGTTCGTGGCCACGGCGCTGCGCACCGGGCGGGTCGGCATGGCCGAGTGGGCGCTCGACCTGATCACCGAGCGGGTAGCCGCCGACAGCTGGCCCGAATACTACGATGGGCGCCGGGGCGGACTGGTCGGCCGCCGTGCCAACTTCTTCCAGACCTGGTCGGCCACAGGGCTCATCCTCGCCCACGACCTCATGGAGAGCCCTGAGCGACGGGAGCTCTTCGACCGTTTCATGTTCGCGGGCGCCGGGCCCGGCGGCGGATCGCCCGGGGAAACGGCGGCCTGATCCGGGCTTCCCCGCCCCGCACCGTCCTCTATATTTGCTGGTACAGGGCCATCATCACTGTCATTGACACGGGAGGGTCCATGCTGAACGTGAGCCCGGAAACCATCTGCTACCTGATCGCCAAGGCGCGGGAGTTCGAGGCGAAGGAACAGGTCGTCATTCCCGAGGAGCCCTTCACGCCGACCGACGACTGGGCACTCCAGGTGCTGGCGGACCACATGGACGACATGACCATCGCGGAGGTGCGGACCATCCTCGAGGACATGGACGACCAGCAGCGCGCTGAGGTGGTGGCGCTCATGTGGCTCGGCCGGGGAGACTACGACATCGAGGAGTGGGAGCAGGCGGTCGAGGACGCGCTCGACAGCCAGACGGAGCGCACCGCAGAGTACCTCCTCGCCCATCCGCTGGTGGCGGACCACCTCGAAGAGGGGCTGATCCAGCACGAGTACTCCTGCGAGGAGTGACAGCCGGCCGTTCCCGCTTGGTGGAGCCGCCCCTCCTCGCCCGACTGCCGGACGGCCGCGGGCTCGCCTACTCAGAGCTCGGCGACCCCGGCGGGCGCCCGTTATTCTACTGCCACGGGTTCCCGGCCTGCCGCCTCGAGGCCCGCTTCGCCCACGAAGGGGCCTCCGAAGCGGGTTTCCGCCTGGTGGCTCCCGACAGACCCGGCCTGGGCCGATCGGATCCTCGACCCGGGCGCCGCCTGCTGGACTGGGCAGGCGACGTGGCCGCCCTGGCCGACCAGCTTCAGGTGGATACCTATGCCGTGGTCGGGGTCTCCGGCGGCGGCCCCTACGCGCTGGCCTGCGCGGCCGGGGCGCCGGAGCGGATTCAGGCCGTCGGGCTGGTATGTGCCCTCGGTCCCCTTCCCGGGTCCGGCGACGCGGCGGCCATGCACTGGTCCGCCTCCCTGGCCCTGCGGCTCGCCCGGCGCGCGCCCACCCTGTCCGGGGCGGTCCACCGCTGGCTCACCGTGCCCCTGATGACCCGCTTCCCGGACCTCTCCGCGGCCCTGCTCGGGGCGTCCGGCAGCGAGGCCGACCGCCGGGTGCTCGCCGACCTCGAGGTGCGTCGCAGGGTGCGGGACAACGTCAGCGAGGCCCTGCGCCAGGGCGGGGTGGGCCCCGCCGAGGACCTGGCCCTGCTGGCGTCGGACTGGGGGTTCGAGCCGGAGGACGTCAATGTCCCGGTCAGGCTATGGCACGGCGACGCGGACGCCGTGGTGCCCCCGGCCATGGGCGCCCGCCTGGCCGAGCGGCTGCCCCGCTCCCGGGCCCGGATCCTCCACGGGGAAGGCCACTACTCCCTGGTCGTGACCCGCATGTCCGGGATTCTCACCGATCTGGCCAGGGTGATCCGCGGGCTGCGCTGACGCGCCCGGGAGTCGTGCACGCCCGGCGCGCCTGCCGCACGCCCTTGCGCCGCGCCAGCGTCTCGAAGGTGAAACCGGCCTCCCGCTTGCCTAACCATGCGAGACGGATCCAGCGGCGTAGCCCTCTACGCCCAACGCATGCTCAACCCCTTCCACGGTGTCGTGAGCCTGGTCGAGACGGCGGACGCCGACGCCGTCAGCCGCGACGGCCTCAGCTGGCCCTCCATGCGCACGGCGAGCGCGAGGAGGCCGTGGCCGACGGCGAGCCCGGGGGGTGGAGACCCCGGACGTCGAGTTCGCCACCGGGACGGCCGAGGAGGGGCCGAAGCGTGCTCCCGTGCGATCCACGGGCGACTGTGCGCGGCTCGGGGCACTCCGGTCAGCGGCTGGTCGATGCGATCGAGCCCGGCCGCCCACGACAGCTCGGTAAGCGGCGCAACGCCGCGGGCGCGCACCTGGGGCGCATCCGCGGCGCCGACCTCCGGGGCCGGACGTGGGGCGGAAACGTCGTCAATCCCCGCATTGCCTGCGGTCTCGCTGATGTCGCTGCCAAAGTCGGGCGAAACAAGTCCGGCTCCGCTACCCGTCTCAGACGAGGGTAATGCCCTCGCGTGTGTTGCGGATATAGCCCTCCTCCTCGAGATTCTTCAAGCTACGGCTCAAGGATTCCGGGCTCATCCAGAGATAGCTCGCGATGTCCTGCTTGGTCATGGGCAGGCAGATCCGACCGCCCCGTCCGGCGCCCGTCACTTGCTGCCTTGCCTGCAGCTGACGCAGGAAGGCCAGCGTACGCATCGCGGCGGATTGCTGCCGCAGAGCGGCGCAGCCGTACCTTGCCGCGCTCAGCGCACTGCTGAGCCGGCCGAGCAGGCTCGTCTGAATCTCCGGGACCTTGCGGCAGAGCGCGTCCAGCTCGGCCAGGCGCAACCCACACAAGTAGGTCTCTTCGAGCGCAACGGCATCTGCTGGATAGGCCCCCGTGCCGATGCCATCAACGCCCAGAAGCTCTCCGGTGAACAGAAGACCGTTCACGAGCAGCCGTCCATCCTGGGTGACCGTCTCCAGCTTCACAGTTCCCTTCTTGATCGCGTAGACGCTGCGTACCGCTTCACCCGCCCGGTAGATGCGCTCTCCGGCGCAGAATGGGCCCTCCGCATCGAAGATGGCACATGGCCCATCGGTGTCCTTCCGCTCCAGGCCGCCGATGAGACAGAAAGCTCGCGTGTCGCATTCTGCGCAGTCGCTGTGACGGGCATACGCAGGAATACGCTCAATCCAGG
>JASFUT010000205.1:0-6325 GCA_050050175.1 Chromatiales bacterium | reverse complement strand
AGCACGCCATGGAGGCGGACCACGTGGCCGCCATCGCCTCCCTGGCCACCCGCAGCCGCTCCATGCTGCAGACCGTCCGCCAGGGTGCGGTCTGGGGCCTGGGGCACACCCTGACGCTGGCCCTGTTCGGCGGGGCCGTGCTCCTCGCCGACCGGCTGGTCCCCGAGCGCCTGGCCTCGGCCCTGGAGCTCGCTGTCGGTGTCATGCTCGTCGGCCTCGGCGCGGACGTGCTGCGCCGCCTGGTGCGAGACCGCATCCACTTCCATGCCCACCGCCACGACGGGGAGGTCCACTTCCACGCCCACGGCCACGCCCCCGACGTCGACCACGACCGCGACCCTCACCACCATACGCACCCGGAGGGCTTTCCGCTCCGGGCCCTGCTGGTGGGCATGATGCACGGGATGGCGGGGTCCGCCGCCCTGGTGGTGCTGGTGCTGGGCAGCGTCGCCTCGCCCTGGCAGGGGCTGGCCTATATCGCCCTGTTCGGCCTGGGCTCCGTGGCCGGCATGGCCGCGCTGGGCGCGGTGATCAGCGTGCCGCTGCGCCGCTCCGCCCACCGCCTCACCTGGGCCCACAACGGCCTTAAGGCCCTGGTGGGCGTACTGACGATCGGGATCGGCGCCCATATCATCGCGGGCATCCTCCTCGGTCGGGACCTCATCGTCTGACGCCACAGAGGCGTTTGGAGCTTCGCCCCCGTCCGGGTTATCCTTACGCCCCGCTCAAGGCGCCCGTAGCTCAGCTGGATAGAGCGCTGCCCTCCGGAGGCAGAGGTCAGAGGTTCGAATCCTCTCGGGCGCGCCATCTTCGCACCTCAGCGTAGCCTTCCCTGGCGCGATCCCCTGGGCTCCGATTAGCCCCGGCCCGCCCATCCATGGGCGGGCGTTCGCCGCCCTGCCCCGTGACGTTGAGTCACGACGCGACCAGGGCGGCTCACCCTCTCGGGCGCGCCATTTCAAACTCCTCCGTCGCCCTCCGTGGCGCGTCCCCACCGACTCCAATCAGCCCCGGATCACCAAGCCGGCAGGTCAGCCGTCCTCGATGGGTGTGACCAGACGCCAGGTTCGCGTGGACCCGCCCCAGGCCGCAGATTGCACATCAAATTGGATCACTGCCCGCATCGAGTTTTGGCGGACCCTTCCCTTTCCGAACTTGCTCCCGAATGCTCTGCTCCAGCTTACCGAACCTCCTGCCGTGCGCCCGCCGCACCTCTAAGAGCTCCTTGTTGTATTGCCCTATCGTAATCTGTCTTTCCGTTAGAGCCTTCCCTATTCGTAGCTCGTCTTTCCACTTTTCTCTGAACACTCGCGCATATTCCGGATGCACCGCACCATATCTTTCCACGGCCAGCCGATGGCACGGCTTGCTCAATCGGTTCAGATCCTCAAGCTCATCCTGCTCCCGACCCGTGAGGTAGCCATCGATCGCGAGCTTTGCCGGATCGACCGTGCTCGCCTTCTCGTGCAGCACCAATCTCTTCGACAACTCACCTGCCCCCGCGGCGTTCTGCGCCTGCTCATAGCAAGTATCCACTTCTTCCATTGCGGCTGAGAGCATAGCCAAGTGTCTTCTGTACTCTTGCGGACCGGTCTCCGCAGTAGCACACCCAGCTGTCGCCAGGAGCCCCCCGACCAATGCACCGAACACAACCTCGTTTATGTAACCTGCCTTTCTGCTCATTCGTCAGTTCCCTTTTTGTAGCAATCGTCCAGGACTGCTGAGACATCTGGGTCGGCCTGCAGCCCGGACAGTAGCGACGAGGAGCCACCACCTACAGGGATGGCTCGCCCGGGTACTGATGAAACTCTCGATAGCCTCCTCCGACACCCAGGCGGTTGTTCTCCGCCCACTCGATGATAAGGTCCCACAACTCGGCGCACTTGGCTTCCGGGATGAGAGCTTCCGCTTCGGTGACACATAGGCCGAAATCAAAATGCCATTCGTTCAGCTCTCTCTGCTTCATTGCCGCCCGCCCGTATGCCTTTCACACATCGTAACCGGTATTATGATGGGGAAATACAGCCCCACCTGATTATCAACGAGGCTCAGCTTCTGAGCCCCTGGGTTCTGCACACTGGCAGCGTGCAGACAACCGAGGGCCGAACGATGCGGCAGAACACCATCCAGTTCCAGAAGGGGCTGAGCTTGACGGATTTTCTCCGGCAATACGGTACCGAAGAGCAGTGCGCAGAGGCGTTGTTCGGGTGGCGGTGGCCGCACGGCTTCGTCTGCCCGCACTGTGGCCGCGCAGAGCACTGCGTCGTCGGCGCGCGTAGGCTGTACCAATGCAACCAGTGCCATCATCAGACCTCACTGACCAGTGACACCATCTTCGCCCACACCAAGCTGCCGCTGACGACCTGGTTCCTGGCGATGTACTTTCTCACGCAGCAGAAGAACAGGATCTCCGCACTGGCGCTGAAGCGCCATCTGGGGGTGTCCTATCCCACCGCCTGGAGCCTCAAGCACAAGCTCATGCAGGTGATGAAGGAGCGCGACGACAGTCGGCCGCTCAGGGGCACCATCCAGCTCGACGATGTCTACTGGGGCGGCGAGCGCCACGGCGCCAAAGCCGGACGCGGCTCGCCCAACAAAGTGCCGTTCGTGGCGGCGGTTGCCACCAACGAACACGGTCACCCCGTCGCCATGCGTATGAGCAAGGTCCGAGGCTTCCGCAAGACCGAGATCGCCCAGTGGGCCCTCAAGCATCTCCATGCCGATGCCGTCGTCGTCTCCGATGGGCTGACCTGCTTCAACGCCGTTGCACACAGTGGTCGCCAACACTACCCCATAGTGACCGGCAGCGGTGCGGCGAGCATGGCCCTGGAAGAGCTCACGTGGGTCAATACCATGATCGGCAACGTCAAGAACGCGCTCACCGGCACCTACCATGCGATCAATGGAAACCATCTGCCCCGCTACCTGGCGGAATTCTGTTACCGGTTCAACCGGCGCTACAAGCTCGAAGCCATGCTGCCGCGCCTGGGTTACGCGGCGGCGCGCACGCCGCCCATGCCTGCGCGGCTCCTGAGACTGGCTGAGGCTCATTGATAATCAGGAAGCCCCATCCTACGCTGACGACCACAAACCACCAGAATGCCACCGATGCAAATATGCCGATGTGTACCGTATAGCCAAGCCCCTTCGTCGAGGAACCGCTCAAGCATCGAGCGGCGGCCTTCGGCGCAGGCCGACTTCGGGACGCGCACAAAGCGCCCGCCCTGCCGCCCCATCCACCGACTCCGGCGCTCCGGCTAGGTTTCGGCGTTACGCCCGCCGTCCCGGAGCCCTGTCCGATCGGCCTGCCAACGCCCGGGACGGCCTCGCGCGTGCGGCGAAGGGGATCGCCAGCGGGCCGAAGGCCGCTCCCATCAGGCCCCAAAACACCGGTCTCGCGCCCCGGGAGCGGGCCAGCTGATGACACACGATAACGGAGATCAGGTTCAGTATCAGGAGAGCAACGATCAGCATTTCCTCACCCCGCTCGGGACGACACGAAGATGCAACGTCGTCCGGGCACGCGCCGCCGGGCGCTCTCGCGCCGTTCGATCGGCCTGCTCGACGGCATATTCTGAAAGCGCGGATTCACTGCAGCCGATATCCCGTCGGTTACCCGGGCTGGAAACCGGACGGACCGGCCACATCCCTCTTTCAATCGCTTCAAACATCGTCCACGGCACTCGCTGCCATTGCGCCAAGTCTCGGTGGCATCCGGCAGGTGGGTCGCCGCGGTCGTCGAGCGCGCCTGCGCACGTGATTGGCGGGCGACACCCTTCCCTCGATTGACCCGCGTGGCGAGCTACACGAAGAACAAATGGTTGGGCGGCAGGAACGGCAAGCCGACCGGCGGCATGGTTGCCGAGACGAATCCAGCCAGGATGGCGCATGGAATCATCAGCACCAGGGTCCCCCACGTGAGCGGGCCGGTCGGCCGGACCGCGCAGGCAACCACGGGGGCGATCGGGAAGAAGTTCCGCAGGTCTCCGACCCTGAGCCCTGCGTGGGCTCTTCAACCGCCCGGCTGGATGAATCCGTCCACGACCCTGCGGATAGGCCGGGACCGGGATGACACGGCCAATCAGTCTCCTTGCCCTGATCAGGCGGATCGTCTTCTCCTGCCCCATCAAGGCGCGGGCGACGCCGGCGCAAGACCCCACACGCCCCTGCGAGCCGCTGCCCGGGCGCCAACGCCGTCAACGGATGCGGTAGCTTGAATGGCAGGCCACACAAGTGGCAGTCACCTCGGAGAGGGCGCTGTAGGCCGGCAATGGATCTCCTTCCTGTGCCTTCAGCGCGAACCGGCTCGCCGCCCGGTGCATGCTCGTGCCGGCCTGACGCATGCCCGCCGGCATGAACTTCGCCAGATGACTCGCCCCGTGCGACTCCAGCGAGCTCATGCCAAGGCGTGACTCGGCGACTTCCGCCGCCTGGTCCAGGTCACCGTGCCCCATATCCGCCAGTATCTCGTTGATGGCCGTCAAATGGTCACGCATGTTCGCCAGCATGTGCCGCTGCATCATCTCCGGCAGCTCGACCAGCTGTCTCCCGTCCTCCCCGGCAATGGCGACATTGCTCGCGAGAGCCAACAGAATCCAGGCAATCGCCCCTAGCCTTCTGACCATTGCTTCTCTTCTCTCTCGGCAGATCGGCTTTCCGTAGCGCTCAAAGCCCTCGTCCGCATGGGGCCGCTGGCACATTCAAGGCGTCTCCGAAGTAGTGATTACCCGCGGAATCCGCCCATCGCGCTCGAATCGCCAAATAAATGACGGACTCCCTTACATCCCAGCTGATTCCCTTCGCGTTACGAAGCCCGAACTCTTGCCGCAGCTTCACCCGCCCCGGCATCATCGATCACGGGATATGTCTCGATGTTCAACAAGCCCGCCCATTGGGCTACGTGGTGCGCAACCGCCACCGGATTATCAGCTTCGCACAACAACCAACTGCGAGTGGATCCTCGGGCATGCCAGCGACCCAGCGATTTCAGTTCTTCCGGCATCGGCGCCCCTTCCTCCAGGAACGCGTCAAGGGCTGTATTGTAGCTTTCAGGCGGGATCGACCAGCACAGCATGTATTTCATTATTCTTCTCCGCGTGGTGAGTTACGCTTCCGACCCCGGACGACGCCGAAGGTCTTGTTGCTTCTCGGGCGAAGACCATTCGACGGCGGCTCGCGTGATTATCATAGTCGGCCGCCGAACCGTGCAGGAGGGGGAGGCCGAACAGAGCCGGGCGTCGCGCCCCTGTCGCGGCCCGGCCGAGGGGCTTCGTAGTCGGGGCGCGAGAACATGACACGCCCTCAGGAACGACCCCGGGGGGCCCTGCCACGGCGGTAAGCCTGCCGACCTGGTCCATGGTGTCCGTTCCCCACTGCTTTCGGGAGCTGTCCGGTCCC
This sequence comes from Chromatiales bacterium, assembly GCA_050050175.1. Lineage (GTDB taxonomy): Bacteria > Pseudomonadota > Gammaproteobacteria > Chromatiales > Chromatiaceae > CAVQCX01. The sequence goes on along the minus strand of JASFUT010000205.1, from coordinate 928 downwards.
CGGGGGGAGGGCGGCTCGGTCAGTCCGTTGCGCGCGCGGGGTCAGCTGTTCGGCCGACGACTGCCGCCACCGAGCAGACGCTGGAGCCCGGGGCGGGCGCAGCGTTGACCCAGCGGCCAGGGGCGCCCCGGGCGGCCGTCGCACCGGGCCCGGCGCCCCTTGGAGGACCTGCCTGGGCTAATCTCGTAAATAGGGCTGTTGCACCGAAGGGCCGCCGCTCGGCGCGGCGCCGCGGGGATTGGGCTGAAATCGGAGAACGACGGTGAAGCGGTGGATCCTCCTTCTGATACTGCCGCTGGCGGCGCCCGTCGCCACGGCTGACTTCTCCAGCGCCCTGTCCGCCTACGAGCGGGGCGAGTACCAGAGCGCGCGACAGGAGTTCCTGACCCTTGCCCAGCAGGGCGACGCGGGGGCCCAGTACATGCTGGGCCGCCTCTACGAGCAGGGTCTCGGGGCGCCCCAGGACTACGTGGAGGCGCACGCCTGGTACAACCTGGCCGCGGCCCAGGGGCGAACGGAGGCGCGCCAGGCCCGGGACCAGCTCGAGGCCCGGATGACGCCCACGCTGGTCGCCCAGGCGCAGCAGCGGGCACGGGACCTGTCGGCGGGCGCGGGCGGATCGGGGTATCCGGGTGAGACCGGGGCCGGCTACCCGGGCTCCGGGTACCCTGCGGAAACGGGCGGGGGCTATCCGCCGCCGGGCGGCGCGGGACCCGGCTACCCCGGTTCCGGCTATCCGGGCGATACCGGCTCGGGCTATCCGGGATCCGGGTACCCGGGTGACACAGGGGCGGGCTACCCGCCCCCGGGAGATACCGGATCCGGCTATCCGGGGTCCGGGTACCCGGGTGACACAGGGGCGGGCTACCCGCCCCCGGGGGATACGGGATCGGGGTACCCGGGCTCCGGTTACCCCGGCGACACCGGG